>DASXIG010000487.1:0-3347 GCA_036498105.1 Xanthobacteraceae bacterium
GTTCCCTGGATCATGCTCTGACACAACAGCCCTTCGATGAGGCTGTAGGTCAATGCCGCCGGGACGAAATGCCCCTGAATGGCCCCCTTTTCCGCCCCGAATGTGCGATCGATGAAGATGCTTTCCAGCATCCCGGTGACCCCTGTGAACAGGACGAGATCGGTCTCGGTGATGGTGCGGTTGAGTGTGCGAAATCGCTGGCCCGGCGCGAGCTGCTCCCAGGTGAACCCCAGCCCCAGCGTTTGCATGCAATCTCCTGTAGGGCGGGTCAGCTGCGAAGTCGGCTCGACCGATTTTGCGGCGTAACCCGCCGGCGTTCGGCGGATTACGCTTCGCTAAGCTAATCCGTCCTACACAGGGTTATGGTCCCCCGAAACAATTTTTAACACAATTGTCAGGCAAGTAAGGGGGTGTGGGGCGGGTCGGCCGCTTGCGTTCGCGCAGCGAATTGACCCCGGGGCCACGACGATATCACTTGCGACCAGGGGGCTCGGCATCGAGCAAGCCCAATGCATGATCTTGCGCGCATCGCGACCGTAGCCGTCGCCGCCATCTTCTTTTGCAGCCTCGGGCATGCGGGTGCCCGGGCGGAACCGTCCGGCAGCACTGAGAACGCCGCCCAGAAGGGCTTAGGCGCCAAAACCAATGGCCCGACCTGCGATCGCGCTGCCTTCCGCCTCGTTCTCGACGTTGGCCATACCGCGCAGGTGTTCGGGGCCACGAGCGCGCGCGGGCAGCACGAGTTCGATTTCAATCTTCGCCTGGCGAAGGTGATCGATCAGAAGCTGCGCGAAGGCGGCTTCGAGAAGACCATGCTGCTGATCACCGAGGGCAAGTCGAGAAGAGGACTGGGCAACCGGGTGGCGCGCGCGAACAATGCATCGGCTGACCTGTTTCTCTCCATTCACCACGATTCGGTCCCGGACAAATTCCTGGAGCGGTGGCCGTTCGCGGGAAAACAGCGCGAATTCAGCGACAGGTTCAAAGGCCATTCCATTTTCGTCTCCCATCAGAACAATAATTTTGCAGCAAGCGTGCAGTTCGGCCATTGGCTCGGCCTGCAGCTCAAAGCGCGCGGCCTGCAGTACACGCCGCACTACGTCGAGAAGTTCATGGGGCACCGTCAGCGCCAGCTCGTAGACGCCGAGGCTGGCGTCTATCGTTATGACCAGCTGATCGTGCTCAAGGACACACGCATGCCTGCGGTCCTGCTCGAGGCGGGTTCAATCATCAACCGGGACGAGGAACTGGCGATGGAAACGCCCGAACGGCAGGGCCTGATCGCGGCGGCGGTGGTTGATGCCGTGGACAGCTATTGCGCGGCGCGACGGCCGCACAAGTCGGAGCCGGTCGCGCGCCAGCCGAGCCAGCCCCCCGGCGCGAAGCGGGCGATGGCGCCGGCTGCGGTGGGCTCGCGGGTCGTCGCCGCGCCGCGATGAGCTGCCGCGTCTGCGATCGACGCAGGAACAACGCCGGCATTCTCTTCGCCTCGGCGATGATCGCCGGATTGACGATGAACCCGGCGGCCGGGCAGAACGGCTTGCCGGCAGGCTTTGTGTATCTGCGCGACGTCGATCCTTCCATTGCGCAGGACATCCGCTACGCCGGCTCCGACAATTTCGTCGGGCGCCCGCTGGCCGGCTACGAGGGGCCGGAATGCATCCTGCGCCAGGAGGCCGCGGCGGCGCTCAAGCGGGTGCAGGCCGAGCTCGTCCCGCTGGGGCTTTCGCTCAAGGTCTACGATTGCTACCGACCCACGCGCGCGGTGCAGTCCATGGCGGCGTGGGCGAATGACGGCCGTTCCCAGAGCGCAACCAAGCGGTTCTTTCCCAAGCTCCCGAAGAACGCATTGTTCTCGCTGGGCTATATCGCTTCCCGCTCGCAGCATTCGACTGGAAGGGCGGTCGATCTGACCCTCATCCCGGCTGCGGGCGCGCCCGCTCCGGCGTTCGAGCCTTCAGCCGCCTACGCGCCTTGCACCGGCCCGGCGGCCCAGCGCAGTCCCGACAACAGCGTGGACATGGGCACCGGCTTCGACTGCTTCGACGTGAAGAGCCATACCGCGAGCGGGGGAATCAGCGCGGAGCAGCGGCGGTGGCGAAGCACGCTGGGGGATGCGATGCGCAAGCAGGGATTTGCGAACTACCATCGGGAGTGGTGGCATTTCACCTATGTCCGGTCCGGCCACGCGTCCCAGCACGATTTTCCCATCCGCCCCCGCGCGTTGCGACCCCATGCCGACGAGCCGGTTGCGCAGCGCCGCTAAGCGAATTGTTCAGTGCCCTGGAAGACCGCATCGAACTCCCGCCGGAGCGCCGCATCCAGCTCTCCCATGCTGATCGCGCGGCCCAAATCCGCGAGGCTGGTGACGCCGTAGCGCGGCTCGGAGATGCCGCAAGGAACGATGCCGGCATAGTGGGAGAGCTCGCACGCCACGTTGATGGCGATGCCGTGCAGCGTGACCCAGCGTTTGATGCGCACGCCGATGGCCGCGATCTTGTCCTCGCAGCCCGCGCCCTTGTCCGGGCGGCGCACCCACACGCCGATGCGGCCGGCGCGGCGCTCGCCCACGATGTCGAAGGCGGCGAGCGCGCGGATGATCCATTGCTCCAGGCCGGAAACGAAGCGGCGCACGTCTGGGCCGCGCCGGCGCAGGTCCAGCATCACGTAGCCAATGCGCTGGCCCGGCCCGTGATAAGTGAACTGGCCGCCGCGGCCGGCCTGGTAGACCGGAAAACGTGCTGCGAGAAGCTCGTGCGCCTTGGCGCTGGTACCCGCGGTGTAAAGCGGGGGGTGCTCGAGCAGCCAGACCAGCTCGGGGCTTTCCCTGCCCGCGATCGCGGCTGCGCGCGTCTCCATGGCCGCCAGCGCCGTCTCGTAATCGGTGAGCCCCGCGCTGACGCGCCACTCCGGAAAGCGTGCTTCTGGGCGCAATGAGTCACCGGGCAATAGGTGGATCTGAATGTCGAGCCTCCGCGTAGCGCCGCCCTGGAGATCGCTGCGCTCCATCCCGGCTGCTTGCTAGCACAGCCGGAGTTACGGTGTCCCGCAGGCTATCTTGCCGGCCCTTGTTGGGCGCCGGGCGATTTGTTACATCCCACGCACGGCGCGCGGCGCAGACCGCGCACGTATTTCTGCGGTCGTGGCGGAATTGGTAGACGCACTAGCTTGAGGTGCTAGCGGGGCGACCCGTGGAGGTTCGAGTCCTCTCGACCGCACCAATGCTCGAAACTGCCGACGCGTCTGCGGTGCATCAGCGCGGCGGGCCAGGCACTTGAATTACGAGGCGCTATTCAAAGCCGTCCAGGCGGCCAAAGAGTCCATGTAGTCTCGCCAATGTATGATCT
>DASXIG010000488.1:0-4676 GCA_036498105.1 Xanthobacteraceae bacterium
ATCCCGAGCAAGGCGTTCGCGGACCAATATGCTGCCGGCAACACGGTGTTCATGACGTTCCCCGAGAAGCCGGTAGCCTCCGAGGGCGGCGTGCCCATCGTCGTCAACGGCAAGATCATTGGCGCAATCGGGGTGAGCGGCGGCACTGGCCAGCAGGACGGCTTGGCCGCGAACGCGGGTGCAAGCGCCGTGAAATGACCTCTACCCCCCGGAATGCATTACCTTTTTTGTCCGTTCTCGACGCTGGCGCTGAACCCATGTAAAATATGCGCGAGCCGCAGTAGCGCTCGGACTCATTGCCTATATAAGGAACCTCGCTCAACCGAGGCCGTTTTCTTACGTTTTCATTTCTGCAAACCCGGAAGTGGGCATGACGCCCCCGAGCACCTCCCCTGTTCTCCGCCGCATCCATGCTGAACACTCTCCGCCCGCGGCGGAGGTGTGTTCTGAACCTGATCCGCGCCTCGCCTGGCGGGAAGCTTTTCGCGCCGTGCGCGCGGAGACCGAGCGGCGCGCCGCCCCTCTCAGCGCAGAGGATCAGGTGGCGCAATCGATGCCGGACGCGAGCCCGGCCAAATGGCACCGCGCACACACCACGTGGTTCTTCGAGCAGTTTCTTCTCGCCCCGCACGCTGCCGATTACCGCGTGTTCGACCCACGCTTCGCGTTCCTGTTCAACTCGTATTATGTGGCCGCCGGCCCCCGCCATGCTCGGCCCCGGCGCGGACTGCTGACGCGTCCGGCCTGCGAGGAGGTCGCGGCCTATCGCGCGCATGTCGACACGGCTGTCGAGCATCTGCTCGCGAGCGCGAAAACGTCCGCGCTGCCCGCCATCTGGCGCGTGCTCGAGATCGGGCTTCATCACGAGCAGCAGCATCAGGAGCTCATGCTCACGGATATCCTGCACGCCTTCGCAGAAAATCCGATCGCCCCCGCTTACGATCCGGATTGGCAGGCGCCGTGCAAGCCATCATCATCGCAGGAATTGGGGGATCTGCCCGCCGGGACCCACCGCATCGGCTTTGCGGCCGAAGGGTTCTGCTTCGACAACGAGCGGCCGGCTCATCAAATATTGCTGCAGCCCGCGCGCGTCGCGCGTTCGCTCGTCACCAATGCGCAATGGCTCGAATTCGTGGAAAACGGCGGCTACGCGACACCGTCGCTGTGGCTCTCGGACGGCTGGGCCGTTGTCGAGGCGGAACACTGGGAAGCACCGGGCTACTGGCGCAAGGTCGATGGCGCGTGGTCCGCAATGACTCTCGGGGGGTTGAGACCCGTCGATCCGTACGCGCCGGTCTCGCATGTGAGCTATTACGAGGCGGATGCTTTCGCCCGCTGGGCCGGCAAGCATCTACCCACAGAGGCTGAATGGGAAGTTGCTGCCCGCGCAGGGCTCCTTGACGAAGCCTTCGGCCTGGTGTGGCAATGGACGCGCAGTGCCTATCTCCCCTACCCCGGCTATGTAGCGGCAGCGGGCGCGCTCGGCGAATACAACGGCAAGTTCATGATCAACCAGATGGTCCTGCGGGGAAGCTCGCATGCGACGGCGGCCGGGCATTCACGCAGCAGCTATCGCAATTTCTTCTACCCCCAGGCGCGCTGGCAGTTCAGCGGGCTGCGCCTCATCGATTATGGCGATCACGGTCGCGGTTGAGCATGCGGTCGCGTGGAATATCAAGGAGCTTAACAATGGCCGCGCATGATCAGGCTGCATTTCGTCGAGCGGCACCTATCGCGCAATCACTGCTGGCACGCGAGATCATTGCCGGATTGACGGCAAAGCCCAAGCGGATCTCGCCGAAATATTTCTACGATCAGGCCGGGGCGCAGCTGTTCGAAGCGATCACGGCGACGCCGGAATACTATCTGACGCGTTGTGAGATGGAGATCCTGCGCGAGCGTGCGAACGAGATTGCGCGCTTCATTCCCGAGGGAGCAGCCATGATCGAGTTCGGTAGCGGCTCGAGCAGGAAAGCGAGAATCCTGCTCGCCGCCGCGCCCGCCGTGACCGCCTATGTCCCAGTCGATATCTCGTCGGAGATGCTCGTGGCTGAGGCGCAAGAACTGCAACGAGATCGGCCGCAGCTCTCCGTGCTGCCGGTGGAAGCTGACTTCAGTCAGCCTTTCACCCTGCCGCAGGAAGTGGCGGGACTGCCGCATACCGGTTTTTTCCCAGGTTCCACAATCGGCAATTTCGAGCCGTACGAGGCCTGCGCGTTCCTGCGCCATGCCGGACGCATCCTCGGGCCGGGGGCGACCCTCATCATCGGGGTAGACCTCGTGAAGGATGCGAGCATTCTCAATCCCGCCTACAATGACTCGGCCGGCATCACCGCCAGGTTCAACCTCAACATGCTCAGGCGCATCAACCGCGAATTCGGCGCGACTTTCGATCTCGCAAGCTTCAGTCATCACGCATTCTACAATTCCGAGCGCCACCGCATCGAGATGCACCTCGCGAGCAATAAGCGCCAGAAGGTGAGCGTCGCGGGCCGCAGCATAGAATTCCGCACAGGCGAGACAATTCACACCGAGAACAGCTACAAATACACGCTCGCCTCGTTTGCCGCCCTCGCGCGCGGCTCAGGCTGGACGCCGCTCTCCGCATGGACAGATGCCGCCGGCTATTTTTCCGTCCATGCACTCGCGTTCAATGGCGGTTGAGTTCAACGTCAGTTCGGCAAATAGCTTGCGTCGACCATTGACGGGATGTCGATGCTCTTTTTCTGAAAGCCGGCCCTGACCTGAAACTCCTGCATCCTGGTCAGCGCATCGATGTCCGGCCGCAGCGTCGGATCGCGGTAATAGTCCTTCATTCCCAGATAGACCGATGGGCTCACCCGGACCATCCTGGTGTCGATCAGGAGCTGGCGCGCCTCCTTCGGCTGTTCCAGATAAAAGCGCATCGCTTCCTTGAGGTCATCGAGAAAGGCGCGAACCGCTGGCTCGTTCTTCTTGATAAACATATCCTTGCCGACGATCACATCGAGCTCTTCCTCGAAAGGCATGCCATATTTCGCGTCGAAAACCTTGCTTACCGCCGCTTCCTTTTCCAGCAAAGCCGCGAATGGCTGCGGGAATTCGCCGACGTCGATCTTGCCGGCGATCAAAGCCTCCTGCATCGCGGAAAATGGGACCGGAGCGATGGTCACGTCGGCATCCGACAGACCGTGCCTGCCGAGCGCGGCCCATAGCCACAGGTGGCCGGAAGTGGAAAAGCCGTTGAGCCCGACGACCTTCCCCTTCAGATCGGGCACCGACCTGACGGCGGAGTGCGCCTTCGCGAAGTACGAGGTGCTGAAGCCGCGCGAGCTTTCGCGGCAGAGCGAGGCGATGATCTTCACGTTGATGCCCTCGGCGGCGGCGAAGATGAATCCGTTCGCGCCGCCGGCCGCAAGGTCGATCGCATCCGCCTCGAAGGCCTGCGCGCGCTTGTCCGAGCCTTGGAATTTGGTCCCATCGATGCTGTAAAGTCTGCCGTGATGCCGGCCCAGGTCGGGCTTGGCAATCAGCAGCCACAGAGGCTCCTCCGCCGCTCCGCCATACCCGATGCGGAGCGTCACCGGCGCGCCGGAGAGCCGGCCCGCGAGCATGCCGCTGCCGAGAACGCCCGCAGCCGCGCAACCGCGCAGCGCCGCTCGTCTGCTGATTGCGCCCATGTTCGCCTCGTTCCACCGCGTTTGCCAAATCCCCGCTGTCCCCATAACATTCGAGCACAGCCCCGCCATTCTAGACTAATTCAGAGACAATGACGCCGTGAGCATCTGCGAAGCCGATCCGTGGCGCCTGCAATATTTCGACCACATCCCCTGCCCTCCGGGCGTGAATATCCCGACCGAGGACTGCGATGCCTGGCTTTGGTACCCCGAACACCGCTGGGTCTATGACAAGATGGCTGTTGCCCACAGCCAGGGCCTGGAAGCCGCGCCCCATGGCGTGATGCCGTCCGGCTTTCCCGTGTTCTCGAAGCCGATCACGAATCTGCGCGGGATGGGCGTGGCAAGCCGGGCGCTGCGGGACGCGAGCGAGTACACGCAAAACCTCACGCCCGGCCATATGTGGATGACCTTGCTGGAAGGTCGCCACGTCAGCTCCGACGTCGTGATCCTCGAAGGCGAGCCGCGCTGGTGGCGCCATGTCACAGGCAAACCGAGCGGGGACGGCACTTTCGACTACTGGACGGTGCATGCGGCGCCGGAGCCCGCGATCGAAGATTATTGCGGCGCGTGGATTGCGGAGCACCTTGCCGGTTACACCGGCATTCTGAATACCGAAACCATCGGCGGGCGCATGATCGAAGCGCACCTGCGCATGAGCGATCAATGGCCCGACCTCTACGGCGCGGGCTGGGTGGACGCGGTGGTGCGCCTCTATCATCGGCACGAATGGGACTTTGCCGATCGCGAGCGCCGCGATGGATATAGCGTGGTGCTGTTTGGCCCCCATGGGCCGAGCTATCGTCACCCACCAGCGGCCCTGGTGGAGCGGGTGCGCCACATGCCGGGCATCTCCAGCGTTCAGATCACCTTCCACGAAGAAAAGGATCCACAGGGACATGCCATGCCGCCCGGCGGCTTTCGGCTTGCTATCGTCAACGCATGGAGCCTCGCAGCCGGATTTGCCGCGCGCGAGGCACTGAGCACATGCCTGCTCGCCCGCGCGGCGTGATCAAATCC
>DASXIG010000489.1:0-1851 GCA_036498105.1 Xanthobacteraceae bacterium
CCTCCTGCGGGCCACAGGTGCAGCCGCGCTTCGACGCTGCGCTCGCGGCGCTGCATTCGTTCTGGTACAAGCAGGCGCGCGAGGAATTCACCGCTATCACCCAGACCTATCCCGGTTGCGCCATGGCGCACTGGGGCCTCGCCATGAGCGTGTGGAATCAGCTCTGGGCGCCGCCGCAGCCCGCCAGCATCAAGGCCGGGCAAGAAGCGATCGAGAAAGCGCATGCGGCTCCCCAGAAATCTACCCGTGAAACCGACTACATCGAGGCGCTCACAGCCTTCTACACCGATGCCGACAAGCTCGACCATCGCTCGCGCGCGCTTGCCTATTCCAAGAAGATGGAGCTGGTGGCGCAGAAATATCCGGACGATCGCGAGGCGCGAATCTTTTATGCGCTTTCGCTCCTTGCCTCGGCCGATCCGCTCGACAAGACCTACAAGAACCAGCTTGCGGCCGGCGCCATGCTGGAGAAGCTGTTCGCGGAAATCCCGACGCATCCCGGCGTCGCGCATTACATCATTCACGCCTACGACTATCCCGACCTCGCGAGCCGCGCGCTCGCCGCGGCACTGAAATATCAGGTCTGCGTGACGGTCGTGCCGCATGCGGTACACATGCCCTCGCACACGTTCGTGCTGCTCGGCAGATGGAAGGAGACCATCGACGCCAACGTTGCGGGAGAGGAAGCCGAAGCCGCGCGCGGTATTCCCGAGGATCGCATTCACGATCTCGATTATCTCGTGCTCGCCCACCTGCAGCTCGCGCAGGATGCGAAGGCCGGGCAAGCGGTCGATCTCGCGCGCCAGCTCGAGGAGGATATGCTCGCGCACAAGCACGATTCCGGACTGCGCAGCCGTCACTACAATCTCGCCGCGCTGGAAGCGCGCTGGGCACTGGAGCGCCAGGACTGGACGGCCGCCGCAAGCCTGCCACTGCGGCCCAACCGCTACGGCTATGCGGAGGCCATCCCACATTTTGCCCGCGCGGTCGGACTCGCGCGCGACGGGAAACCCAGCGAGGCCCAGCACGAGGTCGATCAGCTCGCCGTGCTCGTGAAGGCGCTCACGGACGCAAAGATCCCGTATTGGGCCGGCCAGGTCGAGATCCAGCGCAAGATCGCCGCGGGCTGGACCGCGCATGCGCTCAGCAAAGAGGATGAGGCGCTCGCCCTGATGCAGGCGGCGAGCAAGGACGAGGATGGGCTTGAGACCCACGACACTCTGAATCCTGGGCCGATCGGAATGACGGCGGACGAGGCGCTCGGCGCGCTCCTGTTGGAGCTCAAGCGCCCGGAGGAGGCGTTCAAAGCGTACGAGACATCGCTGCGCATCGCCAAGAACCGGCTGCAAAGCTATGCCGGCGCCGCGGCCGCAGCCGCTGCGGTGAATGATTCCGAGAACGCGCGCAAGTACTACGCCAAGGTGCTGGAGCTCGCCAACGACGGCGACGGCCAGCGGCCCGCGATTGCGCAGGCAAAGGCGTACATGGCGCGCGCGCAGTGATCGGAGGATGCGCACGCGCATTCGTTCCGGCTGGCTGGTCGGCCACACCAATGGGCATCACACGCTCTGGCGCGATGCGGAGCTGGTGTTCCAGGACAACACCATACTGTTCGTCGGCGAGCAGTTCGACGGCGACGTCGATCGCGACATCGACGCGCGCGGCAAGCTGGTAGCTCCCGGCTTCATCGATACCCACGTCCATTCCGGCCATCGCGCCTCCCACCGCCTGATCAGCGACATCGGGCGCGGCGATTACTTCGGCCAGCCCTTTCTCGAGATCAGCGTGGCCCGCGCCGGCGCGCGCGTAGGCGGAGATCCGCGCTATGCGCGCCCCGACGACAAGGCTGCC
>DASXIG010000490.1:0-3555 GCA_036498105.1 Xanthobacteraceae bacterium
GGGGGCTCACCCCCCGGTCCTTCCTTTCGTCGCTTTGTCCAACCCCTCTACAGCGCACATGCGCAAGCTTGCTGTTGTACTAGCGCTTTTCGCTCCGGCGGCGGTACCGGCGCATCCCCAATCGCTGGACGCGCGCCTGCCTACTTGTCTCGCCTGCCACGGCGAGAATGGCCAATCGCAATTGCCCAACGTGCCTTCGCTCGGCGCGCAGCCCGCCACGTACGCCCTGATCCAGCTCGTGATGTTCAGGGACAAGCTGCGCGAAAGCGAGCCGATGAACGGGATGACAAAAGGACTTTCCGACGACGACTTGCGCAAAGCCGCCGACGTTATCTCGAAGCTTCCCGCCCCGGAGGTTCTGCCCGAAGCCGCCGATCCTGCGCGCATGGAAAAGGCCCGCGCGCTCGCTGCAGAGCATCGGTGCAATTTCTGTCATCAGTCCAACTTTGGGGGCGACCAGAGCGTGCCGAGGCTCGCCGGCCAACGCGAGGATTACCTGCTCAAGGCCTTGCGCAGCTATAAGGACAATTCGCGCCACGGCTATGATGCTCAGATGTCCGAAGTAACTTACGTCATGAAGGACGAGGATTTCGTCGAGCTCGCCTATTTTCTGGCGCGGCTCAAGTGAGCGGTTGGTTTTGAGCAGGAGGTCCGGTCAAGATCGTTTGATGCTCTCGAGCCCACCTATTCGCCCGATCAGCGAATTGGCGCCAATCGAGATGACGAACAGGATGATGAGCAGCGCATACATCTGCGGCATGTTGAAGATGCTGTACGCCTGAATGACGAGGAACCCTATTCCGCGGTTGGACAGCTTGGTTTCAGCCAGCAGCGTGCCGATCAGCGCCACCCCGAGCCCCAACCGCACGCCGTTGATGACGGGGTGCCGCATGGCAGGGAGATAGATCTTGCTCACCATCTGCCAGGTGTTGGCACGGAAGCTCCTGCCCACCCGGATGAGCACCTTGTCGATCTCGCGCATTCCCCCGGCCGCGTTGAGGGCAACCGGAAAAAAGCACGAGATCGCACCCATTGCGACCTTCGATCCAGGCCCGACGCCAAACCACATGATCATGATTGGAAAGAAGATGATCTTCGGACAAGGCCCCAGGTAATACAGATAAGCCTCGTAGGCGCGAGACAGGAATCTGCTTCCGCCGAGCGCGATCCCCACGGCAAGACCGCTCAGCCCCCCGATCAGAATGGCGATGCCGATTTCGTAAGCCGTTGTGCCGAGATGAAAATAGAACGTCGGATCCCGCAGGGTCGTAAACAGCGCCCCGCCGATGGCGACCAGCGAAGGCACCACGTCGCGATAGAGAAGGCCGGACGCGGCGAGGGCCTCCCAGCCGGCCAGCACAGCAATGATGATCATGATCCGAACGGAAATTACGGGCCCAAGGCGCACCCGGAAAGGTCTCGCCGCCGGCAGGCTCAGTCGGCCGGTCGCAGCCATCGCTCGAGCCTTTCCATGATGATGAACACGCAGATGCTGACCAGGATGACGAAGCAAATCGCGGCATAAGTCCCGGGAAGATCATAGCGCTCGGCCAGCTCGTTGATCAGCTGCCCAAGCCCACCGAAATTGATGAGGAACTCGATACCCACGATATTGATGAGCGCAAAGATTAGTCCCAAGCGCAGGCCGACGAAAATGGTCGGCAACGCCGCGGGGAACAGAATTTTCCAGAACTGCTGTGACCGGGTCAGGTTGAAGCTTTTCCCCACATCGATCAGCACCCGGCGCGTACCGGAGAGGCCCTCCAGGGTTTTGAGAATGATAGGCGCAAGCCCGGCGGTGAAGCCCATCATTACGATGGTCACCGCACTGCGGCCGAAGATGACGAGATAAAGGGGGTACATCAGGACCAGCGGCGCCGCAGCGATCGCCGCTACCCAGGTTTCAGTGGCGAGCCGCAGCAAATGGTACCGATGCAGCAGGACGCCGCCCGCCACTCCGAAAATCGTGACCAGGATACAGGCAGAGAATGCCTCGCCGGCCGTGAGCAGGAAGCGTTGGAGCACGTGTTCCTCGACAATCACACGCGGGAAAGCTGCGATGATGTCGGACGGCATAGGGACGATGAAGCGATTGATGAGGCCTATGCGAATGAATGTCTCGATGACACCGATACTCACCAGGATCGAAATCACCCCGAGCGCGGCGGGCGCGTACCGGTTTTTGGCAAGCGCAGCGGCGGTCATCGGATTGGTCCCTCGCGCAGCTTCTCGCTTTCCTGCTCCTGGAGTCCCCGGCTCGCCTCTTCGCGTAGATCGCTCCAGATCTGCGCGACGTACCGACCGAACGCCTCGCTTGATACGATCTCCGAGCTGCGCGGCCGCGGCAGGGCAATATCCACGATCCGTTTTACCCGGCCGGGGCGGTAGGTCATCACCACGATGCGGTCGGAGAGCTGGACGGCTTCGGTAATATTGTGCGTTATGAGCAGTGTGGTCTGCTTAAGCTCCTGCTGGATTTGCAGGACCTTATCCCCAAGCAGAAGCCGTGTCTGCTCGTCCAGAGCCGCAAATGGCTCGTCCATCAGAAGAATTTTCGGCTGCGCCGCCAGCGTGCGCGCCATGGAGACGCGCTGGCGCATGCCGCCCGAAAGCTCCGCCGGATAACGTCGCTCGAAGCCGTCTAGTCCGACCAGCTTGACGAAATGCCGGGCACGGTCGTAGCGCTCTGCCTTCGAGAGCCGGGCAATTTCAAGTGGGAACGCCACGTTGTCCAGCACATTGCGCCAGGGAAAAGTAGACTCCTCCTGAAAAATCATGCCGATCGCGGGATGGGGTCCGCGCACCCGCTCGCCGACGACCTGAACGGTACCCTCGTAGCCATCGAGCAGACCACCGATGATGTTGAACAATGTCGACTTGCCGCACCCCGACGGGCCGATCACCCCGAGAAACTCCCCGGGCGCTACCTCAAGCGACACATGATCTACCGCCGTGAGCACCCCGTCGGGCGTCTCGAATCGCTTGACGATCTCCTGCACTGCCAGAATGGCACCGGCACGCGTGGCATTCCGGTTGTCCCCATCAGCGTGCTGCAACGGCCCGGTTACGGCGGCCATGGTGTCGTCTCGTCCCTCGCGCGGCCGTTTTCTTGTCCCGTCTGGTCGCTTTTATTGCTTATAGCATAAGAGCTGATCAGCTCGGCTCCGGCCGAAAGGGGCGCGCTGCGCGGCGGCACCAGTTCTCCCAGGCACGACTGATTCCGTAGGAGCCGGTCCGCGCCGTCACTTTGTCGACTTCCCCGGCGGTCAGAAACTTGATCTCGCCCATGTCCAGAGCCTGCTTCTGCAAGCGCGCATTCACCTCGAGATACACCGAAACATAAACAGCGTGGCGGATGCTCCTGCCTGCCACGGTTGCGCCATGGCCACGCATGAGCGCGGTCGTCCCCGCCTCGATCTGCTTGGCGAGGTCACGGCCCATTTCCATGCTCTCCACCAGCAAGGCGGTGTCGCCGAAACGATCCTGGGAATCCCAGACCCGCACCTCGTGACCGATTGACGCGCCCATATGGAAAATGGGTCTTATCTTCATTCC
>DASXIG010000491.1:0-2407 GCA_036498105.1 Xanthobacteraceae bacterium
CTCCGAATTGGCCGGTCGGCCCCCACTCCGCGATGTTGAGATAGATTTCGAGCACGCGCCATTTCGGCAAGACCAGATCGATCCACATGGCCAGCGGAAGCTCCAGCGCCTTGCGCACAAAGCTTCGGCCGGGCCACAGGAACAGGTTCTTCGCCGTCTGCTGGGTGATGGTGGACACTCCCTTCGCCTCCCCGATGTCGTCGACATCCTCGATCCGCTCGCGCAGCTCATGCCAGTCGATGCCGCGATGGCGGCAATAACGGCCGTCTTCGGCCGCGATCACGGTGACCGGCAGCGCGGGCGCCATCCGTTCGATCGGCACGAAGCTTCGTTCCACCCGCGCACCGCGGGCCCAGCGCCAGAGCATGAGCGTCGAGACCGGGTTCACCACCCGATAGAGCGGCACCAGCAGATAGGGCAGGAGCAGCAGAGCCAGCATGACTACGAGGACGGCCAATAGCACTTGCGACGGCCGCCCCGGCCGGGTCGATGCTTTCGGCCGCCGGGGACGCTGCTCTGCTGTTGTTTTGGCCATTGCGTCGATTGGTTCAGTTTGGCGCCGCATCTCGAGGCCCGGGGTGCAGATAACCGGTTTTGGGGCACCCCGTCGCAAGTCCCGCCTCGCTCCGGCAGAACGCCGAGCAGCGCACATGGTATTGAGATTGACAGAATCTGTACAGTCCCGTACAGTCTAATAGAGAAACTCGGATTTACCCCGCATGCTGCGCAAAGGTGCCGAAGAAGCCCGCAACGAGCTTCCCGATCTCCTGGATGCGGCCGAGAAGGGCCGATCTACGATCATTACCCGCCATGGCAGACCGGTTGCTGCACTGGTACCCATCGATGCCTACAGCGCGGCAGTTCGGCAGCCGTCGCTCCTGCCACTCCGAGGGTCGGGTCGCGGGTTATGGGGCAAGAACAGCACCGACACGATTCGTAAGTTGCGTGATGAATGGAGCCGCTAGAATTCGAAGACCTTCCCGATGAGGCCCTGCTGCTGGTCGATTCTGCACCGATCATTTATTTTCTGGAAAGCCATCCGAAACTCGCGCCGCGTTTCGCGCCGCTGTTCGAAGCTCACGGGCTTGGGCGAGTGCGTTTCGCAGTGTCGGCTATCACGATCGCCGAGGTCCTGGTCGGCCCGCTGCAAACGGGCGATGAGGCGCTCGCACGACGCTACCGTGCGATGCTCGAACGATGTCGACCTGTTACGGTAGACGTCGATATCGCTGAGACCGCAGCAAGATTCCGCGCTTCACTCCACCTCAAGCTGGCAGACGCTATTCAAGCGGCAAGCGCGATTGCAATCAATGCAGCGGCGCTAGTCACCTATGATCGCGATTTCTCACGCGTGCACGGGCTGCGCATCATCTCCTGAGGCTGCGGCGAAGCTTTGCCTCGAATCAACGCGCCAAATCAACCCGGTAAACATTCCGTTAATGGATGCGTAACTTCAGCGAAAATAAAGTTGGGCTTCGCCGCCCCACTGCCATGTCCCGGAACTTCTGTTGCCGCGATTTCGCTTTACATGGGCAAAATTGGGCGAAGGGGAAGTCTCGCGTATGGAAAAGCTCGTGCTCCTGTGTCTCATCGTCGGAGTGATCGGCGCGCTCGCCGAGCTGTCGCCGGTTGCGCGGGCGCGGAAGTAAAGGGCCTCCGCGACTATTCGGCTGCGGTGCGCGCCTGCCCGTAGCGGCGCTCGATGTAATCGATCACCATCTGCTTGAAATCGGCGGCCACGGTCGGGCCGCGCAACGTCACTGCTTTCTTGCCGTCAATGAAGACCGGGGCCGCCGGCTGCTCGCCCGTGCCCGGAAGCGAGATGCCGATGTCGGCATGCTTGCTCTCCCCCGGCCCGTTCACGATGCAGCCCATGACCGCGACGTTCAGGGACTCGACGCCGGGGTAGTGCCGCCGCCATTCCGGCATGCTTGTGTGGATGAAGCCCTGGATGTCGCGGGCGAGCTCCTGAAAGGTGGTCGATGTGGTGCGACCGCATCCCGGACAGGCCGCAACCAATGGCACGAAGACGCGAAAGCCCATGGTCTGCAGGAGCTCCTGCGCGACCTTCACCTCGACCGTGCGGTCGCCTCCGGGCTCGGGCGTCAGCGAGATTCGAATCGTATCGCCGATCCCCTGCTGCAGCAGCACGCCCAACGACGCCGCGGAGGCGACGATGCCCTTGGATCCCATTCCCGCCTCGGTGAGGCCGAGATGGAGCGCGTAATCCGATCGCGCCCCCAGATCCTGGTACACCGCAATCAGGTCCTGCACCGCCGAGACCTTGGCGGAAAGAATGATGCGGTCGCGGGAGAGGCCGATTTCTTCCGCCCGCGCCCCGGACAGGAGCGCGGATTGCACCATGGCTTCGCGCGTGATCGCGCGCGCGTCCCTGGGCGCGGGTGAG
>DASXIG010000492.1:0-2284 GCA_036498105.1 Xanthobacteraceae bacterium
TCGTGCAGATCGGCTGCGCGGACCTTGCCGCGCCGGGTCGGGTCGAGGATGGTGATGTCGGCATCGCTGCCGACCGTTATCGCCCCTTTTCTCGGATAAAGTCCCATGATCCTGGCCGCGTTGGTCGAAACGAGATCCACATACTGGGCAAGCGAGTAGCCGCGCCGAACCACCATCTCGGTGTACATCACGCCCAGGCGCGGCTCGACGCCGGAATTGCCGCCGGTCGTGTCATCGATGCGCTTGCCCACCGTCTTGTCCCGGAGCGTGCAGCAGAGCTCGTCGGTTGCGATGCAGTGGATGTCACCGCTCAACGTGCCCCGCCACAGCGCGCGTTGGTCTTCCGGCGATTTCAACGAAGGATAGGTGTGATAGATCTGGCCATTGGCTCGCTTGTAGTCCTCGTTCGAGTAGATCAGGTACTGGTGCAGCGTCTCGCCATAGATCGGCAGGCCCTTGCTGCGCGCTTCGGCAATCGCCGTCACGCCCGTACCGGCCGACACATGCATCATATAAAGCGCGGTGCCGGGCACGCTTTCGGCAAGCCGCAACACGCGGCGGAAGCTCAGGTCCTCCGACAATTGGTTGTGGACCTCGGCAAGGTGCTGAAAATCCACCCGCCCTTCCCGAATGAGCCTGGCATACATGTGCATGACGATGTCGTTGTCTTCGGCATGGATCACGCCCAGGCCGTCCTCCTTTGCCAGGACCTGGAAAGCCTCCCAGATATCGCCGAAGTCGATCATGCGCCCCGTGCGGGAAGGAAGAATGTTGGTCGTGAATATCTTCAGCGTGGGATAGCCGGCCTGGATCGCCTCCGCGAGCTGGCCCGTGAATTCGGGTGGCGGCTCGGAATGCAGCATGATGTGATAGGCCCAGTCGCACGGGCTCTTGCCGACGAAATCCTCATCGCGCCTCTCGATCGCCTCGAGCGCGGAGACGCCGTCCCGCCAGTAGGCGAAATCGATGAACGTGGTCGTTCCGCCATGCAAGGCGGCGCGCCCGACCTGCTCGGGGCCCGCCGTGACGAGCGGCGTTCCGTCGGGCTTGATCCAGACGTGGTGCAGGTGCACGTGCGGATCGATGCCGCCCGGCATGACGATCCTTCCCGCGGCATCGATGACGCGCGCGGCCGATTGCAAGGTCCCGGGAGCGGCGAGCGCGGCGACCGTCTCGCCGGCTATCGCCACGTCGCAGCGTGCCACGCCTTGCGGCGTCACCACGTCGCCGTTGCTTATGATGAGATCGAGCATCGTGTCTTCCGAAGCACGTCTGGACTATGCAACCCGGGAGCAGAAAGCGAGCCTTGCTTCAGCACAGGCTCACTTCCACGCAATCCTCGTATGCAGGCCTGCGCGAGATGAACCCGCCCGAAAGCAGGCTCTCGGCCAGCCGTGAAAACCCGCTGCGCGAGACGACGGTCGTGCGCCCCCAGATTTCCGCATCGCGATAGCGTCGCATCGCAGTCGAGAGGATATCGGCAGCAACATCCGAGTAAAACGGCGCGATGACCTGCGCCAGCTCCTCGGCGCTGTGCTCCTCGAGCCAGCGCTGCATTCGTTGAATGGCCCGCGTCATGGCCATGAACGGCTCGCGATTGCGCTCGATGCTGCTGCGCGTCGCAAGAAAGCTCGTATAGGCCGTCGGCCCACGCGCGCTGGCGGCGTAGAGAATGTCGCCCGCCCCCGCTTGCGCCGCGAGGGATGCATATGGCTCGAACATCTGCACCACGTCCAACTGGCCGCGGCTCAGCATGTCCAGATTGGTCGCCATCGAACCATCGGGGGCGCACTGAAGCCGCGCCGGATCGACGCCTTGCTCGCGCAGATCCAGCTGCAGGCACAGCCAGGGCGTGGGCACTTCTGATACTCGGGCAAAACGCAAGCGGGGCAGATCCGTCAACTTGAACTCGGCTCCGTTGCGTCGGCCGACCAGAAAAAACGGATCGCGCGTCACCACCTCGCAAAAGCAGACGAGCGGAGAGCCTGGCTCCCCATCGCGTGCCTTCATCACCCGCATCGGCCCGCCCCAAGTCAGGTCGATCGTGCCGTCGTGAAGAGCCGATGCGGCGGCTGCCGGAGCCGGCGAGTTGACGAGCTCCACCTCGACGCCCTCGTGCCCGTAGAAGCCGAGGGTCTTTGCAGCGTAATACGGCGCATAGAACACCGCGCGGAAATTCTCAGCGAGCTTGATGCGCACGAGGCGGCCCCCACCGTTACGCGCACGCATGTGCTCGGCTAGGAAGCAGCGGCAAGCTCAGGCGGCATGAATGCACGAACGGCAG
>DASXIG010000493.1:0-3243 GCA_036498105.1 Xanthobacteraceae bacterium
GCTCGCGCCCGATGGCCTGGATATCCAGATCGTCGCCTTGTCGCGTAACTTCGGAAAGGAGGCAGCTCTCCACGCCGGTCTCGATCATGCCCGCCATGGCGGCGTGCTGTTCATGGACGGCGACGGCCAGCATCCGCCCGCTCTGGTCGAGGAGCTCGTCGCCCATTGGCTCGACGATGGTTATGACGTGGTCTACACGGCCAAGGCTCACCGGGAGAGCGAGCCCTGGCTGCACCGCATCGGGGTCAGGGCGTTCTACGGCCTCATCAACTGGGGAGCACGACAGAAAATTCCCGAGGACGCCGGCGATTTTCGCCTGCTCTCGCCGCGTGCAGCGGTCGCGCTCAAGGCCTTGCCGGAGCGCAATCGCTTCTTCAAGGGACTCGCGAGCTGGATCGGGTTCCGCCAGATTCAGGTCGACTACGCGCCGGCCGAGCGCATCCATGGCCGCACGAGCTGGAATCTGTACTCGTTGATCGGCCTCTCCATCGAGGGGCTCACGTCGTTTTCGGTTGCACCCCTGCGGCTCGCCAGCCTGCTGGGTCTCCTGCTGGCGGGCGCGGCATTCATTTTCGGCGTGCAGATCCTGATCGAAACTTTCATCTTTGGACAATCGGTTCCCGGCTATCCCTCCATGATCGTGGGATTGATGGTGCTGGGGGGAGTGCAGCTGATCATGATCGGAATTTTGGGAGAATATCTCGGCAAGATCCTCTCCGAGATCAAAGGACGGCCGGTCTATTTCGTGGCCGAGCATACGATCAAGGCCGCCGAGGCGTCCGCCGCGGTTGACCCCTCATCCGCGCAATCAGCAGCGGAATAGTGATGCGCAGCATCTGGCTGTGCGCTGATGACTACGGCATCTCGCCCGCCGTCAATGTCGGGATCCGCGATCTCGTGGTGCGCGGACGCCTCAATGCTACTTCGGCGCTGGTAGTTGCGCCGAGCTGCCATCATCGGGCGGAGGCGCTCGCACTCGATGTGCTCAATCGCCACGAGCCGCGGGTCGCCATCGGGCTGCACGTCGCGTTGACAGCGCCGTTCCGGCCGTTGAGCGCGGGCTTCCGGCCGCTCAGGGACGGCAGATTCATGTCGCTCGAAGGGACCGGGGCTTACGCCTTCCTGCGGCGGTTCAGTCATGACGCGCTGATGACCGAGATCGCCAGTCAATTGGACGCGTTTCTGCAGACCTTCGGCCGTGCTCCTGACTTCGTCGACGGACATCATCATGTGCACATCTTCCCGCAGGTCCGGGATGCCCTCTTGCGGGTCGCGAAGGAGCGCCTGCCGCAAGCGTGGCTGCGCCAGTGCGGTCGCGCGGGCTCGTTTGCTGCGCGGGCAGCGGATGGCAAGGCTATTTTCCTCGACGCTCTGAGCGGAACCTTTCGCCGTCGCGCTGCCGGGCTGGCTCTGCGGACCAACCCGGCTTTCGCCGGCGCCTACAAATTCGACGACGATGCGGATTTCGCGGCGCTGTTCCCGCGCTTCCTCGAGGGGCTGCCCGATGGCGGCGTAGTGATGTGTCATCCCGGTTTTGTCGATGCGGAATTGCGCAATCTCGATCCCCTGACCACGCTGCGCGAGCGCGAATATGCTTATTTCGCCGGCGCAGCTTTTCCGGCGGTACTTGCGCACCACGGCGTTGGGCTGGCGCGCCCTTCCTGCGGCAATGGATCGACTGCCAGCTCGTAGCCGGCATTGGAGCAGCGCGCGCTGCGCTTCAATCCGGGCTACAGGTACGCCGGATTATTTTGCTGCAATGGTCCTTCTGCCGTCATGGCGGGCGGCTTAAATGAGGCGTGCCCTGAAGGAAGGAGCGGACCATGACCCCAGAGGAACGCAAGCTCGTCATCGACCTGTTCGATCGCCTTGCCACTCTCGAAGATGCGCAGCGTGATCCCGAAGCCGAACGCCTGGTCAAGGACGGGCTGCGGCAGGCCCCCAATGCACCCTATGCGCTGGTGCAGACGGTTCTCGTTCAGGACGAAGCGCTCAGACGGGCGAATGCGCGCATTCGCGAGCTGGAAGGTCCAGCGGAAGAGCCCCCGCGCGACGCGAGCTTCCTCGGCACGATGCGGGATGCTCTGTTGGGGCGTGAGAGCCGGGGCTCGGTCCCCTCGGTAAGGTCCGGCAGCGTGTCCCCCGGAGCGACGCCGGCCATGTCCCCTGCCTGGCGCACCGGCACACCGTCCATGCCGGCCGGTCCCCAGCCGATGCAGGCGGGGCCCCAGCCGATGCAGATGCAGGCCGGACCAATGGCAGGATCAGGCTATGGCTCGCCAATGGGCACGGGGGGTTCTTTCCTCGGCACGGCTGCTTCGGCTGCCGCAGGGGTGATTGGCGGATCGCTTCTGCTCGACGGGATCCGTTCCATGATGGGTCATTCCGGCGCTGCGCATGCGGCCGTCGACCCGGGTGCCCATGCGGCCGTCGACACGGCGGCATCCAGCCCGTGGAGCGGTGACACCGCCGGCGGCCAGCTTTCCCATGACGCCGGCCTCGACGACATCGGAGGCGGAAATGCACGCGCTTCCGACCCTCAGGCCAGCCGATTCTTCGATGACACCAGCGGCGACCATCAGGACGCGCCTGACTTTGAAGATTCGGACGATGCAGCGTTCGACACCGACGACGGCGGCAGCGAGGACGTGTGAGCTACATCACGATCACCTTGGTCCCGATCTTCACCCTCTCATAAAGGTCCATCACGTCCTCGTTGCGCATGCGGATGCAGCCCGACGACACCTGCGTGCCGATGGTCCAGGGCTCGTTCGAGCCGTGGATGCGATAGAGCGTCGAGCCGAGATACATGGCGCGCGCGCCGAGCGGATTGTCGGGCCCGCCCGCCATGTGACGCGGCAAGTCGGGGCGCCGGATGAGCATTTCGTCGGGGGGAGTCCAATCCGGCCATTCCCGTTTCTGCGAGACGTGATGCACCCCTGACCAGGTAAAGCCCGGCCGCCCCACGCCGATGCCGTAGCGCAGCGCGCGCCGCTGTCCTTGCACCAGATAGAGCATGCGCTGCTGCGTGTTGATGATGATGGTGCCAGGGGCTTCGTCGCCGTCGTAATTGACCTCCTGTTTCATGTAGCGTGGATCCATCACGGCCTGGCCCGGCTGCGTGGGCGATTCCACCATTCCTGGACCGAGATCCGCCGGATATCGGGGATAGGCTGGCGCAGGCGTTGCGCTCGCGCGCTGACTGGGCGACCCGCGAACCAGAAACTCGATGAAGCCGCCGCC
>DASXIG010000494.1:0-3231 GCA_036498105.1 Xanthobacteraceae bacterium
CGCCAGGCCGCGACAGGAGAAACGTCGCCTGCAGCGGAAAGACGAGATCGCCATAGAGGTCCTGGTGCAAGCAATTGTAATCCCCCGGCCCGTACTGAAGCAGAAGGGGTGTCGGCCGCGTCTGCCCGGCCGCATGGCAGCGCGCGAGATAAGCCGCATGATTGGCCGGGTAGCGCAGATCAATCCCCATGCGCTCATTCCAGCGATTGGCGATCTCCGACAGCGGCCCATACAGCTCGCGGCGTAAGATTGCGATCGTATCCGGCAGCGGATAGGTGAAATACTTGTATTCGCCACGGCCGAAGCCGTGCCGCGCCATCACGATGCGACTGCGAAAGAGGTCGTCCGATGTATAGCTTTTGGCGAGCTCATCGCATTCATCGGCGGTCAGCAGGACCCCCGTGGAGGCCGAACCCTGCGCGTCCAGAGCTTCCGCAATCCTTGCCCAGTCGAGCGCAGCGATGCGCGCCACGAGCGGCGGCGGCACCTCTGTCGCGCGCTGCCGCCGGACAGTCGCAGTGCCGGTCATAGCGCCCGCTCCTGGGACTCCCGCTCCCGGGTCAGCAGCGCCCGTTTGCGTGCCACGCCCCAGCGGTAGCCCGTGATCGAGCCATCCGAGCGCACAACGCGATGGCATGGGATCGCAACCGCGAGCGCATTGGATGCGCAAGCCCCTGCCACGGCGCGGACGGCGTTGGGCCTTCCGATGCGCTTGGCGAGCTCGGTGTAACTCGCGGTCGAGCCCGCCGGGATGGCAGAGATGGCGTCCCACACCCGCTGCTGGAATGCGGTCCCGCGGATATCTAGGGGCAGATCGAGACCCTGCCTCGGCGCCTCGATGAAGCCGATCACTTTCGCCACCTTCTGGGAAAATTCGCGATCGTCGCCGACCAGGGTTGCGTTTTCAAACCGGTCCTGGAAGGAGCGCACAAGCGTGTCCGGGTCATCCCCGAACTCGATGGCGCACACCCCTTTGTCCGTCGCTGCGACCAGGATCGAGCCGAGGGAACACTCTCCCACCGCGAAACGGATCACGGCGCCTTGCCCCGCGGCGCGAAACTGTGTCGGCGTCATGCCCAGTATCTCCGACGAAGCGGCATAGAAGCGGCCGTTGGAATTGAACCCCGCTCCATAGAGCGCCTCCGTCACCGTGCCGCTATCGGCGAGGGCATCCCGCACGCGCTTTGCGCGCTGGGCAGCAGCATAGAGTTTCGGAGTGACGCCGGTGACCGCCCGAAACACCCGGTGAAAATGGAACCGGCTCAGACCCGTAGCCTGCGCGAGCTCAACGAGCTTTGGCATTTCCTCAGCCCCGTCGATCAACGCGCACGCCTTCCTCACGGCAACGACGTGGCGCTCGGCCAATCTGGACTCGTTCGGCCGGCAGCGCTTGCAAGGACGAAAGCCCGCGCGCTCCGCATCGGCGCAGGTCTCGTAAAAAGCGGCATTCTCCCGCCGGGGCAGTCGTGATCCACACGTCGGCCGACAATAAATTCCTGTGGTCACCACGGAATAATAGAAAGCGCCGTCAGCAGCGGGATCGCGGCGGCAGACCGCGTGCCAGCGCTCATCGGCAGTCCGGAACGTCTTGCGAGGCTCTGTGCCGGTGTTCATGGCCAAGCTCATATTGATGCTCCATCAGTTGGACGGAACACCCGTTCCGTCTCCTGGCGAAAACTTATGGACATCGTGGTCGCAAGCACTCCGGTCCTTGCTCTCGAATTCAAAATAAGGCTGCCGCCCGGCCGCCGCGATGCATATTTGAATCCCCTGCTCGGGGAGGGAATCATCCCTGCTGGGCTGCAATTGTTGACCTGCGCCTGTTTCCTGCCCTAGTGCCCTTATAAACATTTGTCTGGCAAAAAGAATTCCATGAGCATCGAACGCTACAACGCCCGCGAGGCCGAGGCCCGTTGGCAGCGGGTCTGGGAGGAGCGAGGCATATTTGCCACACGCAACGACGATCCGCGGCAAAAGTACTACGTCCTCGAAATGTTCCCCTATCCTTCCGGCCGCATTCATATGGGGCACGTGCGCAACTACGCGATGGGCGATGTGGTGGCGCGCTTCAAGCGGGCCAGCGGATTTAATGTGCTGCACCCCATGGGCTGGGACGCATTCGGCATGCCGGCGGAGAATGCCGCCATGGAACGCAAGGTCCATCCCAAGACCTGGACCTATGAGAACATCGCTGCGATGAAGGCGCAGCTCAAGTCCATGGGCCTCTCGCTTGACTGGCGGCGCGAGATCGCGACCTGCGATCCCGGCTATTACAAGCATCAGCAGAAGATGTTTCTCGACTTCCTGCGGGCGGGGCTGGTCGAACGTAAGCTCGGCAAGGTGAATTGGGATCCGGTCGATCAGACCGTGCTTGCCAACGAGCAGGTGATCGACGGGCGCGGCTGGCGGTCCGACGCAATCGTCGTGCAGCGCGAGATGCCGCAGTGGTACTTTCGGATCACCAAGTTTTCCGAGGACCTGCTTGCATCTCTGGATCGGCTTGAGCGCTGGCCGGAGAAGGTGCGCCTCATGCAGCGCAACTGGATCGGCAGGTCGGAAGGACTGCTGGTGCGGTTCGCCCTTGACCCCGCCACCACCCCCGACGGGGAAGACGAGCTCGAGATTTTCACGACGCGCCATGACACGCTGTTCGGCGCGAAATTCATGGCGCTCTCGCCTGATCATCCGCTCGCATCGGCGGCCGCGGCAAAGAACCCGGAGCTCGCCACGTTCATTGCCGAATGCAAGCGCCACGGCACGGCACAGGAGCTGATCGAGACCGCAGAGAAGAAGGGATTCGACACTGGGATCAAGGCCGTCCACCCCTTCGATCCAAATTGGAAGCTTCCGGTCTTCGTCGCCAATTTCGTCGTGATGGAATACGGCACCGGGGCAATCTTCGGCTGTCCGGCGCACGACCAGCGCGATCTCGACTTCGCCAACAAATATGGCCTCGGCAACACTCCCGTGGTGTGCCCGCCCGGGCAGGATCCCGCCACATTCCGCATTACGACCGAGGCCTATGAAGGCGAGGGGGGGATGATCAACTCTCGGTTTCTCGACGGCATGTCGAGCGAGGCGGCAAAAGAGGAGGTCGCACGGCGGCTCGAAACCGTATCGCGCGGCAATCGGCCGGTCGCCATCCGGCAGGTCAATTTCCGGCTGCGCGACTGGGGGATTTCGCGCCAGCGCTACTGGGGCTGCCCGATTCCGATCATTCACTGCGATTCC
>DASXIG010000495.1:0-2182 GCA_036498105.1 Xanthobacteraceae bacterium
GCAGCTCTCGGCGGGCAGCCTGCGGCGCGCGCCGTCGTGGCGCAGCATCGGCTCGACGTTGTCGCGGCACGGAACTTTCAGGATGCACCGCAGCCCCGCCGGAAGCCATTCGAACCTGGCCTCGCCCTCGAGCTGGCGCTCCAGGCTTGCGCTGATCACCTTGATGCCGAACCCGGATGACATCGGCGCCTGAGTGACAGGCCCGCCGCTCTCGCTCCAACGGAGAACAATGCCTTCCGGCTGCAGCTCCCAGGCCACCTGCACGCGACCTGGGCTCACCGAGAGAGCCCCGTATTTGGCCGCATTGGTCGAGAGCTCGTGCAACGCGAGCGCAAGCGCTTGGGCCGTGCGCGGATCAAGGGATACGTCCGGTCCGCTCGCGCTGATCTTATCGGCGTCGCCCACGCGATAGGCGGCAAGCTCCTCGTCCACCAGCCGCGCCAGATCGGCGCCTTGCCAGCGGCTGTCGGCCAGCAGCGTGTGCGCGCGCGAGAGCGCCGCGATCCTGCCTTCGACCGCGCCGACGTAGGACTTGATGTTGTCGGCGCGCGTGAGCCGCACGATGGATTGCACCAGGGCCAGCGCGTTGCGCGCGCGGTGGTCGACCTCGCTCGCAAGCAGGGCCTGCCGTTCCTCGGCTTCCTTGCGGTCGGTGATATCGACGGTAACGCCCGTGACGCGCACGACGTGGTCCGCGGCATCCACGGTCGCCACTGCCGTCCCGATGCACCAGCGCAGCTCGCCATTCGGACGGCATACGCGAAATTCGCTCTGGAACGAGGGGGTGTTCGGAGTTGCAGGCTTGATGGTGTTCTGGAGGTGCTTCCAATCCTCAGGGTGCACGAGCGCGCGCACATTCTCGATGCTGACGTCGAACGTCTCGGGATCGACACCGAAGATGCGATGTTGCCCGTCGTCCCAGAGAAAACGCCCGGTGAGCGGATCCCACTGCCAGGATCCCATCTGACCGGCCGCGAGCGCCAGACTGCGCCGCTGCTCGCTCTGAAGGAGCCGGCTGGTGGATGCCTCGAGCTCCGCGGTGCGCTCGGCGACCCGGCGCTCCAGCTCGGTATTGAGCTGCTCGAGCTGGCGTGTCTTGCGAAAGAGCTCGGCGAAGATTCGCACCTTCGCGCGCAGCACTTCCGGGATTACCGGTACCGGAACGTAGTCGACCGCACCCATTTCATAGGCGCGCAAGCGGTCGACATCGGTGAGATGAATGGCGGATATGAAAATGATCGCGGTCTTCTGAAAGCGGGGGTGCTCGCGAATCATGGCCGCCAGCTGAAAGCCGTCGAGCTCCGGCATGCAGACGTCGACCAGGACCACTGCGATTTCCTGCTTGAGCAGCTGCTCCAGCGCCTCCCTCGCCGAAGCAGCCTTGATCAGGTTCTCGCCGAGGCTTGCGAGAATGGTCTCATAGCTCAGCAATTTCCCCGGCTGATCATCAACCAGCAGGATGTTGACCTTACCGTCGGCGGTCATCGCTCTTCTCCGGTACTTGAAATGGCCGTCATCGGTGCAGCCACATGCGGAGTGCCGAGAGCAGTTGCTCGGTGTTGACGGGTTTTGCGAGATAATCGGAAGCGCCCGCCTCCAGGCATTTCTCCCGGTCACCCTTCATGGCTTTGGCCGTTAGCGCGACGATCGGCAGCCGGCGGAACCCTGGCTTGCCCCTGATCACCTGCATCGTCTGATACCCGTCCATCTCGGGCATCATGATGTCCATCAGCACGATCGCAAGATCGGGCGTGGATTCCACCAGCGCAATAGCCTCGCTGCCGGTGGTGGCGGTGAGCACGTGCATGCCGCGCCGCTCCAATACGCTCGATAGCGCGAACTTATTGCGCGCGTCATCGTCGACCAGGAGCACGGTGCGGCCGACCAGATCCTCGTCGGAGCTGTTGAGCCGTTCGAGCATGCGCTGTTTCTCCGGCGGCAGATCGGAGATGATCCGATGCAGGAAGAGCGCGGTCTCATCCAACAGACGCTCCGGGGATTCGACGCCTTTGACCACAATGCTGCGCGCCATGGTGTGCAGCCGGGCATCTTCCTCGGCCGACAGCTCCCGGCCCGTGAACACTATGACGGGAACATCGGACAAGCTCGTGTCCGCGCGCAGCTCCTCGAGCACCTCGAATCCCGTCATGTCCGGGAGCCGCAGGTCGAGCACCACGCAGTC
>DASXIG010000496.1:0-3099 GCA_036498105.1 Xanthobacteraceae bacterium
GCTGCACGCGCCTGCCGGACCGCATCGTGGTGGAATGGATCGAACGCAGCGGAAAGCCGCCCCCAGATCGCCGCCGCGCTTGCGGTCGAAAGCTGCTGCGAGCAGATGATGGCACACAGGCCGGGAAACCCCGCGGGCCGCCGGCGCAGCGTCGGCCGTCCGGCAGCCTCGATCAGCCGTGCAAGGCGTGCATCCGCCGCGGCAAGGAGCGTAAGCGCCGCATCGAGATCGGCTTCGTTGTGGAGGAAACGAGACGGCATGAGACGGTTAGATCAGTACTCGAGCGACAACCTGCAAGCTAGAGCGGTTCTCGCTCATGTGACTCGCTCGTCATTGCCGCATGACGGCAGGAGGTGAATAATTCTGCTCGCATGCCCGCGCCGGTGTTTCGCTTCGCGCCCAGCCCGAACGGTTATCTGCATCTCGGTCATGCGCTCTCGGCGCTTCTCAATTTCGATATGGCGCGCGCCGCCGGCGGACGATTGCTGCTGCGCATGGAGGATATCGATGCGGCGCGTTGCCGCTCGCACTACGAAGACGCCATCCGCGAGGATTTGGAGTGGCTCGGAGTCCGCTGGGAAGAACCGGTGCGGCGTCAGAGCGCGCATCTCGATGATTATGGTGCCGCGCTGGCACGGCTCGACACCTCGGGCGCGCTCTATCCGAGCTTCGAGAGTCGTGGGGAGATCGCGCGGATGGCCAGGCAACGCGGCAGCGCGTGGCCGCACGATCCCGACGGCATGCCGCTCTACCCCGGCAATGCATGCGCGCTCTCGGCGGCGGAGCGGCAGGCACGCATCGCGGCGGGCGAGCCCTATGCGGTGCGTCTCGATATGGCGGCGGCGGTCGCGCGGGTGCGGTCGCTCACGTTCGTGGAGACGGGCGCCGGCCCGCAGGGTCAGACCGGAACGATCTGCGCCAGCCCGCAGGTCTGGGGCGATGTGGTGCTGGCGCGCAAGGAGCTGCCCACGAGCTACCACCTCTCGGTCGTGACCGACGATGCGCAGCAGGGCGTCACCGACGTCGTACGCGGCTGCGACCTGTTCTGGGCGACGAGCGTGCACCGGCTGCTGCAGGCGCTGCTGGCACTGCCGGTGCCCAACTATCACCACCATCGCCTGGTCCTGGACGAGAGCGGCCGCAAGCTCTCGAAATCCACGCAGGCGACATCCCTGCGCGCGTTGCGCCGGGCCGGCGCCACGCCCGCCGATATCCGCCGGCTGGTGGGACTCACGTAACTGCATGATAATGTCCGGCGATCAAGCCGCGGGTAGGGCGGGATTGAAACCCGCCCTACAACGGCTCCTTTGCGAGGTGGTGCAAATGTCCTCTCCTTTGATCGGCAAGAAGCTGCGCTACCTGATCGGGGCGGACGATCCCGGCAGGGGCAATGCGGACGAGGTCGTCGAGGTTGGCTACGACTGGGAGCAGCCGCTCCCGGACTGCGTGAGCGTCGCCTACTGCAACCTGTTCAACGAGAAATACTCCGAGCAGAGCAAGAGCGAGCGGGCGCAATACGCACCCTATCTGAAGTCGTCCGACACCGCGGCGCACTACGGCGAGGGACAGATCGATCCGCGCGGGGAAGGCTGGAAACGCAATCTGACGGAGCAGTTCGCGCGCAGGAGAGAGCAGGGCTTCGAATATATCGAGCTCGACAACCCGGATGCCTATTCCGTTGCCGACGTGGTCGGGGCAGTGGATCTCGCCGCGAGCTACGGGCTCAAAGTGATCGCCAAGAACCCTGGCCTGATGGAGGGCGAGACGCTGCCCTACGTCGCTCACCGCAACGTCCACGGCATCATCGTGGAAAAGGGCGCCGGCGATGCGCACGAGATGGATGCCCTGCGCCGCCGCGCCGGCAAGCCCGACCTGCCGGTCTGGTTCGTGTTCTTCGACAAGCGCAAGGGGGCAGACGCCGGCCAGAAAGCGGCACAACAGTCAGCCGCGCTTGCGCGCCAGTACAGCGGCATGCATGTGAGCTATTCGCCGGGCGGCGAATATACCCATTCCGTCGACGCGACGGCCTGACCGCACCGGGACTCACGCAGAGCCAGGAAGCTCATGGCACGACTTCCGCGACAATATGCTCCGCTTATCTTCGGTATCATTCAGGCTGCGATCACGACCGCCGTCGCAACCGCGATCGCAACTCACCAGCTGGCTGGTTTCAGCATGCGGTTTGTGGAGGAATGGCTATCCACTTGGGGGGTAGCCTTTTTGACCATGCTGCCGGTCGTGGTGTTTGTTGCACCGTTCATTCAGCGCTGCGTCCTGGCTTTGACGGTGTCTCCTGCCGGCGATGGGTAAACGATCGCCGTAGCTGCCGGCCGAGTCCTTGACTCCGGAATGGCGGTGCTTGTTTATGCGCGCATCATAAGGAGACGGCTATGCGACTGAATCCGATTGCAATGCGCGTTGCGCTTGCCATGTTTGCTGCTTGCCTGGGAGGACTGGCGGACGGGCCGCGAGCTCAGGATGCTGCGCAAAAAGTTACCGGCGTTGCGGCCTGGAGTCAGCTGGTCGGCAACTCCATCACCGGCAAGGAAGACGGCGAGACTCTGGTCGAATACTATGCTCCGGACGGGACCGCCAAGTCGATGCGCGGCAATGAAATATCAAGCGGCCAATGGGCGCTCGTAGGCGAAACGATCTGCTTTCGGTACGGCGATGAAAAGGAGATGGAGTGTTACCGGCTGGAGGTGATGGGGAACACGGCGACTTTCACGGACAAGGGCGGCACCGGTTCCCGCTACGAGATCGTCAAGGGCAATCCCCAAGGTCTCTGAGATCTCCATGAGATGGAAACTCCGGCAGACCGGGTGCATCGCGGCCCTGATACTCCTGTTCGGCACTCATCGAGCGAGTGTTGCGCAGGACAGCGCGGACTGGGTTACCAGATTTCCGCGTGAGCCGGTTCACATCTCCGCCTGGCCCGGCGGGAAAAAGGTGGCCGTCAGCTTTGCTCTGTTCGTGGAGGTGTTCGGCTTCGGTCAAGGCCCGGTGTTGCGCCCCGACCTGGCGACCCGCAACCCGGATCTCGTGAACGAAGCTTTCCGCCACTACGCGATCACCGCGGGCAACCTGCGCGTTGGCCGG
>DASXIG010000497.1:0-3302 GCA_036498105.1 Xanthobacteraceae bacterium
AGTTCGATCCGATGCGCACCGATGCGGGATGACCCGGCAGCTTGAAACGCTTGCCGGTGTCGCTGACGGTCGTGCCATCGACGCGCAGGATCGAGAGATCCTTGTCGAGGTAATTGCCGACATACAGAAAACGGCCGTCCGGCGTAAAGGCCGCTCCTTCCGGCAGCCCGCCGACCTCGATCTCATTGGTCTTTGTGACCTTCTTGCCGTCGATGCGCAGAACCGAGATATGGCCGTTGCGATGATGGAACCAGGCAGGCTTGTTGTTCGAGCCCGCGAGAATGACGGCAACTGCCACATCCCCCTTCGGACTCACGGCCAGACCTTCCGGCCCATCGCCGACCACGACCCGATCGATCATGCGCGGCGGCTGCGCCTCGAGATCGGCCACGCTCACGGTCTGGACGTTTCCGGTCGAGGAGCCCGCACCGCCGTTGTCGGCGGTCAGCGCGATCTTGCCGGGAGGCACCACGGCGACGTTGTAAGGCCACAGCCCAGTCGGCAGATCGAGCTTGGAGTAGGTGACCTTGTCGCCGGCGACGTCGAGCAGCGCCACTTTGTGGGCGGCGAACTTGGTCGCAAGCGCGCGCTTGCCGTCCGGAGTGAAGGTGACGTGCGACACCTCGTCTCCCATCGGGATGGTGTCGATCACCTTCACGTCCGTGCCCTTGATCGACAGCACGCTGATGGACTTGTCGGCACGATTGGCGACCAGCGCGAGCTGGCCGGACGGAGAGATACTCAGCCCCGAGGGCTGCTTCGCGCCCGTGACGGCGCCGACAACCTTGGGCGGACTGGCTTTGAGGTCCACGACGTGAATCTTGTCGTCGGGCACCTGCTTGAGCGCATCTCCTTCCTTGATCACGTCCATGGAATCGGCGATGAGCGCGATCGATCCGCTCGGATCGATGGCCACGTTGACCGGCGGCCCTACCACCGAATTCTTGAGCGGAAGCGTGGCCACAATTTTAGGGTCGAGCCCGTCGGCCACGTCGATGATGACGACCGAATCCTTGCCCGGCGGCGAGAGCAGCGGCTTGAAATTGTCGTCCCACAAGAGCTTCTCATCGTTGCCGACGATCATGAACGGCGCGCAATGGGCGGCGCCGATCTGGAACGCAAGTACAACAGCAGCGGTTGCGATCCGCCATAAGCTGCGCGGCATCATGGCTTCCTCCCTCATTGTTTTGGTGGGCTCCTTTGCCCCCATAGTCGCGCGGGCGCCCCGCGGGCGCAAGAATGGGACGGACGAGTCAGTCCAGCCGAAGGTAGTTCAGCAAACGAGTTCATGCGTTCTTCTTCGGGAACACGGCCGTAAAATCTCTGCGCTCGTGAAGCACCCGAACGACTTCCACGCTCCCATCACTAACGCGATAGAATGCCGTATATGGATGAACAAGCACGGAGCGCAATCCGGGCATGACTTCATCACGGGGCCGCCACATCAGCGCTTGATCGGCAAGGCGCTGACCCGCCCCGTAGATTTCGCGCAAGAGCTTGTCTGCTATCTCCGTTGATGCAACTCGCTCATAATACCGCCAAATGTCGCGAAGGTCGCGTTTGCTTTTAGGAGACAGTTTGCTTTTAGGAGACCAGACAACGCGCCTATGCTTTTTTGGCATGCTCTTCGTGGGCTTGCCGGATGATCTCCTCTATGTCGATCTCCTCACCCGAGCCAGCATCAAGCTCGCGGACACCAGCTTCAATTTCGGCACCAAGATGCTCGAAGGCTTCAATGCGTTCCAGCAACTCGCGCCCCAATCGCTCCTGAGCGGCTTCGGGCAGGCTTGAAGCTTTTCTGATTGCCAATTCAAGGATCTTGACCATGTAGCCAGCCTAGCACAATTGCCTCGAATCACGATAGCGAGGAGCCCGCATGTCTCTAACGCTTATGGCAACCTTGTGAGTGAACTCTGCGCCAACGGCAGGGTCGCGCCACCACGCAGCACCGCTTCCGCGGCTGCCGTGGGCCCGCCCGTGTCGTCGTTGAGCGCAAAACCCGGGAGCAGGCGCAGCGGGGCGCGGCTGCCCTTGGTGGCGCGAACGACCACACGCACGGCAGGTTGTTGCGGCTTGGAGTGGACCGGCAACACGGTCACTGCACCAAACGCGCGGGTGAGAACGTTTAGGACTTCGCCCAACGCGTCGGCGCGCCAGATCAAGGTGAGAGTCCCGGAGGGACGCAGGAGACGAGCGGAGGTGCGAACCCATGCGGCAAGCATGCGCGGCTGGGCCACATGCGCGGACCGGCGGACCGAGTCGGGGGAGGCCCTTTGCCGCGCCGGGTCGTTGAACGGCGGGTTCATCAGAACGCGCATGACCGAATCCGGCAGCAGGCCGGCAGCCGCGAAATCGTGTGGCGGTGCCGCGACATCCAGATTGGCGACATCGACACGTGCATGCAGACCATTGAGCTTTGCATTCTCGCGCGCAAGCGCCGCGAGGCGCGCGTCCACTTCGACCAAAGTGACGCTGATATCCTCGACGCGGGCGGCGAGCGCGAGCCCCGCTGCGCCAACCCCCGCGCCAAGATCGACGGCGCGCTCGCCTGCATGGCCCGGGCACGCGGCGGCAAGCAGAACGGCATCATGGCCGATGCGATGTCCCCGCCTGAGTTGCCGTAGCCGGAGCCGGCCGCCGAGCACCGCATCCTCGCTCTGGGGGCATTGGTCAACGGTCATCAGGACGCAGCTCGTGCCCGAGGCCAGCCTCATGAAGCAGCTGCCGCGCACGCGCCGCGTAGTCCTCCGCCACGAGGAGCCGGCGCGGCAAAATGCCGATCGAGCCTTCCAGCACGCTCATGTTTTGATCGACCAGCATGTGTGGAATTTTGGCAGCATCCAGCAAGGCCTGGATGGCGGAAACCAGCACTGCGTCATTGGTGCGGACCAGCTCGCGCAAATCTCTTCCTCCAGAAGCTAAAGCCGCCTTCTCCAGACGCTATAGCGCATTCCGCTCGAATTGACCCGGTAGGGTGCGCAAAGGCGCGCTTTTTGGCGCGCCGTGCGCACGCGGCTGATCAGTGCGCGTGGGCACGGCGCGCGTTTGTCATTGCGACGCAAGCCGCATCACTGAGTAACCGCGCGCCTTTGCCCACCCTGCCCGCGAAACTCGAGCTAAGCCCGCCGATCAGGTTCTCCGCCCGGCGCCTTCTGCTGCAGATACGCAATCAGCTTCGTCTCCCGCCGGCCGCGCGTGACGGTATCGAGGATCAGGCCCGCGACGATCGACAGGAAGGCAAGCAGCATGAGGCCGGTGGCAAGAATTGCAGTCGGAATCCGAGGGACGATGCCTTGCTCGAA
>DASXIG010000498.1:0-1900 GCA_036498105.1 Xanthobacteraceae bacterium
CGCAAGTATCAGAACGGCGGGCGCGATGCCGAGATGCCGGACGGCGCGGCCATCTTCGAGACCACGGGCGCGTGGGAAGATTTCGCGACGCCTTCGCGCGATCTGCGTCTGTTGATCGCCATGGACGTGGTGACCGGCTTCCCGGACCGTGTCGCGCGACGGCCCGAGCGCTACGCCATGCCGAGCGGCAAGAGCGCCGCCGAGGTCAAAGCCGAATTGCAGGGCGTGCTCGCGTCGGAGCTTGCGACGCGCAAGTTCTCCTATGCCCGCACCGACGGCTCACAGTGGACGCTTGCGCTCAAGGACGTGATCGACCGCGCACCCGATCTGGAGATGGCGTACAACCTCAATGACTGCATCGAATTGCGGTGGGGCGCACCGGACCGGAGCGCCGAGGCTTCGACCTGCAAGCGGCATGCGCCGGGAGCACAGCGCGCGAAGATGACCCAGTACCGCGCCTGGTTCCACGAGCGGCGCCGGCCGCCGCGCGCGTAGAGATTGGATGAAGCGACGCCAATTCGTCGTGCTTTTCAGCGGCGCAGTCGCTTGGCCGCTGGCGGCGCGCGCGCAGCAGCCGGTGGGCGCGGCGCGTGACGGCGTCATGGCTCCAGCAACAAACGGTTTCGACCCGCGGCTCACTCCGGCGAGACCCGATTTGGCGGCAAAGCATCTCGCCGGCATTGTGGAAGCTCAGCGATTCGTCGAGGGAAAACCCTACGAGATCGGCGCCTCGCAAGCGCCCGTGCGCAGCGCGCCCTCGCACGAGGCAGCGCTTCAGACGGAGGCGCTCAAGGGCGAGCGGGTGATGATCTACGACGTCAGCGAGGAAGGCTGGGCGTGGGGACAGCTTGCCGGCGATGGCTATGTGGGGTTTCTGCCGGCAAGCGCGTTGTGCGAGCCCGGACCTGCGGCGACTCACAAGGTGACGGCGCTGCGCACGTTCGTCTTCCCAGGCCCTTCGATCAAGCTTCCCCCGCTCGAGGCGCTGTCTTTCGGCAGCCAGCTTGCCATTGCGCGCACCGACGAGCGCTTCGCGATTACCGCCTCCGGAGGTCATGTGCCTCTTCTCCATGTCGCGTCCATGGAGACGATGGAAACCGATTCCGTCGCGGTCGCTGAGCGGTTTTTGGGGACACCCTATTTGTGGGGAGGAAAAACCAGTCTCGGCATCGACTGCTCGGGCCTGGTGCAGCTTGCGCTCGCCGCCTGCGGCATCCCCTGCCCGCGCGACACCGACATGCAGGAGCAGGCGCTGGGCAGCGCGCTCCCGCGGTCAGACGAGATCGACCAATTGCGCCGAGGCGATCTTGTGTTCTGGAAGGGCCATGTCGCCATGGTCCGGGACGCAGCGACGCTCCTGCACGCCAACGCCCATCATATGGCGGTCGCCATCGAGCCCACCGCCGCAGCGGTCGAACGTATTCGCACAATAGCCGGCGAAGTCACCAGCGTGCGCCGCCGGCCGCGCTCGTAATAGGACTGGTGCAGTACGCCGGGAATGTGCAGGTCAGGGCCGTCCACTCCGTAGGCGATCAAGCCGCCCGCGCCGGCGAAATACCGGAACGGATAGACTGCAAAGCCCTCAATGACCCGCCATGTACCGCGCTGCTTTCGCCACGGCGGCGGTCGGCGTGGCATAGATTGCAGCAATGGCTTGATCCATCTCGGCTCCTGTCATCGGCTCGACCTCGTAACGCAGCCGGTCGGCGTCAGCGAGAAACGCCGGATCCTTGACGGTGACATCGAATGCGTTGCGCCACGTATCGCGCTCGGCCTCTGCAAGGCCGGGCGGGGCGGCGAACGGACGTGTGAAAGCGGTTGGTCCCAGCATGAAATTCAGGATCTGCCGCTGCTCCGGCGTTTCGGCGAGGCGAAATGCATTGGGGACGTGGGGCAAGAG
>DASXIG010000499.1:0-1868 GCA_036498105.1 Xanthobacteraceae bacterium
CGTTTTCGTGCCTCCCGGCGCCTTCATTCCCGGCAAGAACATGACGCTCGCCATCGGCAAAATCCGCGGCGTCGAAAGTCGCGGAATGCTGGTATCGGAATTCGAGCTCGAAATCTCCGACGATCATGAGGGGATCATCGAACTGCCCGATGACGCGCCGGTGGGCGCGAACTATGCGCGCTGGGCCGGGCTCGACGATCCGGTGATCGAGATCAATCTCACGCCGAACCGCGCGGACTGCGCCGGGGTGGCCGGCATTGCCCGCGACCTTGCCGCCGCGGAGCTGGGATCACGCAAGAGCCGGACGGTCGAACCCGTGCCGGGCCGGTTTCCTTGTCCCACCAAGGTCACGCTCGAATTCGGATCCACGCCGTCGCTGTGCCCCGCGTTCGGACAGCGGCTCGTTCGCGGAGTGACGAACGGCCCTTCGCCGCAGTGGCTGCAGCGCCGTCTCACGGCGATCGGGCTTCGTCCCATCAACCTCCTGGTCGACATCACCAACTTCATCACCTACGACCGCGCGAGGCCGCTGCATGTATTCGATGCGGCCAAGGTCAAAGGAAACCTGACCGTTCGACGCGCCCGGTCGGGCGAAACAGTGCTTGCGCTCGACGGAAAGACTTACGCGTTGGATGAGACCATGTGCGTGATCGCCGACGAGAGCGGCGTGGAATCGCTTGCCGGCATCATGGGCGGCGAGGCGACGGGCTGCTCGGCGCAGACCACCGATGTGCTGATCGAATCGGCGCTGTGGGATCCCGTCAACATTGCGCAGACCGGCCGCAAGCTCGGCATCAATTCGGACGCTCGCTATCGATTCGAGCGCGGGGTTGATCCGGCCTTCATGCTGCCCGGCCTGGAGCTTGCTACCAGCATGGTGATCGAGCTTTGCGGAGGGGAGCCTTCCGAGGTCACCGTGGCTGGCAAGGTCGAGGTGCCGGAGCACCGCATTGAGTTTCCGATCGGCGAGGTGGCTCGGCTTGCTGGCCTGGAGATCGCACCGGGCGAGATGGAAGGCGTGCTCGCCCGGCTCGGGTTTTCACTTGCGCCCCACGACCGGAGCTTGAGCATCCGGGTGCCGTCATGGCGGGGCGACGTACGGGAAAAGGCCGACATCGTCGAGGAGGTCGTGCGCATCGTCGGGCTCGACCGGATTCCTGCAACCCCGTTCGACCGCGGCGAGGCTCCCCGCAAGCCGGTGCTCACCCCCCTCCAGACGCGCCGGCGAAAGGCTGCCCGCGCGCTGGCGGCGCGTGGCATGGTGGAAGCGGTCACCTGGTCGTTCATCGCCAGGGACAAGGCCGAGCTGTTCGGCGGCGGAAGCCCTGATCTGGCGCTTGCCAACCCGATCGCAGCGGATCTTTCCGATATGCGGCCAAGTCTGATCCCGGGACTGATTGCTGCCGCCCAAAGGAATGCCGATCGCGGCTTCCCCGATGTCGCCCTGTTCGAAGTGGGCCAGATTTTCAGAGGCGATCGCCCCGAAGAACAATTCACTGCTGGCGCCGGCGTGCGCACCCGGCTTGCCAAGGCGGCGGGCTCCGGGCGCCATTGGTCCGCTCCTGCCGGTGCGGTGGACGCCTTCGATGTAAAAGGGGATGCGCTTGCCGTCCTTGCAGCGGCCGGAGCACCGGCGCAGGCGCTGCAGGTCATTCCCGGCGGACCCGCCTGGTACCACCCGGGCCGCAGCGGCACCATTCAGATCGGCCCGCAGGCCGTGCTCGGTCACTTCGGCGAGCTGCACCCGCGGGCGCTCGAGGCGCTCGCGGCGGATGGGCCCCTTGCGGCCTTCGAAGTCATTCTGGAAAAAATCCCGGAGCCCAGGGCCAAGCCCACGCGCGCGAAGCCTCCACTCGAGCTTGCGGCCT
>DASXIG010000500.1:0-2301 GCA_036498105.1 Xanthobacteraceae bacterium
GTGCCTTTCGTTTTGACGAAGGGGACCGGACCCGACGCGTAATCTAGCATAGACTGGGGGGCCTTCTCCCGTGTTCTACTCGGAACGGCAAAGCGGGACGGCCGTTGCACCGACGCCTCTGGGAGGCAAGGCGATCGCACATAGTTCATCTCAGGGCGGAGACTCTCCTGATGGGTGTTTCGTTTCCCGGACGAGCGAGCCCGGTTCGCCGGGCGAGCGAAGATCGGGACCCAGGGGCCCCATGCTCAACCCTGCAGACGCGTAACCCTACTCTGCGAGGCGTGTGACCAGAGTGAGAGTGGGAGCAAGCGGGTATGCCGCTTCAAAGAAATGTGCTGGCCCGCTTTGTCCTTCTGTATGCCGCTCTCTACGGCAGTTTCGGCATTGCCTCGCCCTTCCTGCCGGCGTTCCTGAGCTCACGTGGCGTGGGGCCCGAGCAACTCGGCCTTTTGCTCGGCGCCGGCACAGCGGTCAGGCTTGTGTCTGCGCCTTTGGCGGGGCGAATTGCCGATGTCTTCGGCGTCTTCCGCGGCGAGATCGCCTTCTTTGCAATCCTCGCCGCCATGGCATCGCTGCTCTATTTGCCTTTCCATGCATGGTGGGCCTTGGCTCTCGCGAATCTGGTTCAGGCTGCCATGCTGGCCCCGCTGGCGCCCCTATCGGATGCGCTCGCGCTCTCGTGGTCGCGGCCGGCGGCAAACAGCGGCGGCGGAGCGTTCGAATATGGATGGGTACGCGGCGCAGGCTCGGCGGCCTTCATTGCCGGCGTGCTGCTGGGAGGACAAATCGCGGGCAGGCTCGGTCTGAGTGCCATTCTTTGGTTCACTGCCGGTTGCCTTGCCGCAGCCGCGGTGAGCGCGCGATTTACCCCCGATCTGGCCAGCCGAATGACGCCGGGGCGTGACAAGCCCAAGGTGCTCGGGCGAGACTGGTTGAGCCTCCTGCGCCAGCCTGCGTTCCTGCGCGTCATGCTGGCGGCCGCGCTCGTGCTCGGCAGCCATGCGATGCATGATTCCTTCGCCATGATCCGCTGGCGCGCCGCTGACATCTCGTCGGCGACTGCGAGCGTGCTCTGGTCCGAATCGGTTGCGGCCGAGGTTTTCGTCTTCATTCTGCTTGGGCCGTGGCTTCTGCGGGTTCTGGGCAGAACCGGGGCACTGGCTCTCGCGGCCGGGGCCGGGGTGGTGCGCTGGGGCGCAATGGCTCAAAGCGCGGAGGTTGCCGTCCTCGCAGCGATACAGCCGCTGCATGGACTGACTTTCGCGCTCTTCCATCTCGCGTGCATGCGCATCATTGCCGACACCGTACGTGTTGAGCTGGCCGGAACGGCACAGGCCTTCTATGGAATCGCAGGGATCGGCGGCGGCACGGCCCTGCTGACCGTCTTTTCCGGGTGGCTGTTCGGCCATTTCGGACCGGCCGGGTTCTGGGCCATGGCGCTCCTCTGCAGCGCGGCACTTCCGGTCATCTGGAGCCTGCGGCGCGCGCTTTCCCTGCAACAACCGCCGTCCTCGTCAACATATTCTGTCTGATTCCCGGCCGACGAATGCCGCAATTCCGCCCCATGAGGTCTGATAACCTCTTGAGCTGCTGGCGTTATCAGCGCATGATGGATGGGGGCACCGCTGGTGGAGCGGATCGGCACGGGGGAATAATCAACGTGTCGTAGCTTGCTTGCACGGGAGCACCCGAAGCGGCGAGTTGTGATGTCTGTACAAGTCGATGCGAGTGTGATGCCGAACCTCGACGCTTTCGACGAGGAATTCGGCCACGACGAATCTGAAGAAGCCGCCAGTGCTCCGCGGCTCAAATCAGGATTCCGGCTGTCGACCATGATCGCGCTGGCGCTGGCTGCCGGGGTGATCAGTGCCCTGGCCATGGCTTGGCCGAACATACCGGGGTTGTCCGACCCCTCATATGAAAAGCCGCAGGCGGCAATCGAGCGGCTCACCCGCGAGCTGGAAACGCTCAGGCAGCGGAATGCGGAGCTGGCGCAGGCGCAACAAGAGGCCGCGGAGACCATCGCAACATTGCAGGTGGCTCAACAGGAGCAACGCGCCCCGTTCACCACCTGGTATTCCGAGCTGGCGGCACTGACCTACGCCACCCCAAGCCAACCTGAAAGCACGACGAACGGGCACCGATCTGCCAGCGCCCACCCGCGCCCGCGGGAGGTCCCAAAGCGGGATGACGGCGGGCCGATCTCGCTCGAACCGTCGCAGTAGCCCAGTCTCACTCCTCCTTGTATCCGAATTCCGGGATATTGCCGGAATTGCCGTAGTATTTGTACGGCAGGAACTT
>DASXIG010000501.1:0-4629 GCA_036498105.1 Xanthobacteraceae bacterium
TTCATCTGACGGCGGAGACGCTTCCGCATTGGTTCCATCGTGTGGCCCCTGGGTCCCGGCTCTCGCTCCGGACGCATGTCAAGCTTGCGCAGACTGCGTAAACTTGTCTGCGCTGCGAAGACGCCCTCACTGCACTCGGCCGGGACACGAGGGGCCACATGCTCAGCTCTGCCTCCATATGCGATTACCCTGCCCTACAAGGGGGAAGGGAGCAGACCGAGTTTGCCGCTACCAGTGATCCAACTTCACCGGGACGCTTGCATCGACCGTCTTGAAGCTGATCGCTTTATCAGGACCTGCTGCCCGTCTGAGGCATGCTTGTAGCCCGAGCGACGATCTCACCGAGCTTCTTGCTGAAAGCCGGAGTATCAAACGATGCAATTTCTCTGCCATACATCCAGAGCAGGGCTGATTTCTCCGCGACGATGACCTGGTGCCTCTTGCCCGCTCGTGTCTGCGGTATCGGTGGAAAATTCTTTACCCCAGCTGCGATGCTCTTCGCGGTCTCGATGACGCGCAGAGGGCGCAACCGTCGCTCTTCCTGCGCGGGACCTGCCCATGTGACCGATTTGCTCGTCGTCCGCAACAACCACGCGCATATCTTCGTTCGCGCATAGGCGGCGGTAAAGGGTTTGAGTAGCCAGTCCGAGACGCCTGCCGCCGCCCCCGCATCCTGATCCTCCTGTTCAGCCACTATGATTACGGGCAGTCGATTCTCCGCTGCTTGCCGCCGGATCGCGCGACACATGGCTACGCCATCGAGGCGAGGGGGATCGTGCTCCAGTACCGCCAATGCGGGACTGCCTTTCGCAATGACCGTGAGCAAATCGTCGATATTCACGAACGACTGGGCACGAATATTCTCGGCTCGAAGGGCCGCAGAAAGCGCTGCCGACGTTGTCGGGTCTGCGGCCGCGAGCAACAGGGCCGGCGGGGGCAGTACCGGCTCGATAGGCATCTCCGCCTGCAACTCTTCGCAGCGAGGCGCGAGCCTTTCGGATGACGGTTTTACCTCTACAACTTGCCCTTCGTACGCGGCAAAAACATCTACTGACGATGAGTTGTGTCGCACGCTTCCGATCAAGCGATCGATAGCGTCGTCGTCCCTGAGCGGATCGTGATGCGTTAGTGCAACTCTCTTCGCGCGCGCATGCTGGGCGAGCTTCAGCACGTATTCGACTGGGCTATGCCCCCAACCGATCTTTTCCGAATATTCTGCTGCAGTATACTGCGCATCGTGGATGAGAAGGTCGGCGCCCTCGATAAACTCAGCATGTCGCAGGTCTTGCCCGCTGATCTCGCCATCGCCGATGGCCAGCATGCGCGCGTGCGGCTCGTGATCACAGGCATACACCACGGTTGCCCCATCGACCTGCAAGCGATACCCCAGCGTAAGGGCCGGGTGATTCAAATAGCGCGTTGAGACTTTGATATCGTCGATCGCAAAAGCGCCTTCGACGAGATCATGATATCGGATCTTGGCTCCGCACTGATCCAGCGTAACAGGGAAATAGTCGTACTGCATCTGCCCGGCCAGAACCTCACGCAATGATTCGCGAACACCTTTGGGGCCGTAAATGTCCCACTCACTCCCGGACATGAAAAGAGGATCAAAGAATGGGAGACCTTGGATGTGATCCCAATGCGTGTGGCTGATCAGGATGGTTCCGCGCAATCGTTTCGCGTCGCCGGATATGAGCTTTTGAGCGAGCGCGTGCCCCCCGGTCCCGCAATCAATGACAACCAGCGTTCCTTGCGCCGAGCGAAGCTCGATGCACGATGTGTTCCCTCCATAACGCGCCGTGCTCGGGCCGGGCTTGGCTATTGAACCGCGCGTTCCCCAGAACTGTACCCGCACGTAGCCTCCGGTAAGCGTTTTTTCTGTGGGGGTCTGTTCATGCTGGCCCTATTCCGAGATTTCGGCATAGTTCCCGTCGAGGCACAGTTCCCCTTGGTAAAGTACGCTACAGGACATAAGCTCGATAAACGGCAAATGTTCCCAACAGAAGTTCGCGATCCGGCCCGCCAGCTCCTCGGCCGCTCGCCTCCGAACTGGGGAGTGACGACCGACTAACGGTCGCGTTTGGTGAAATAAATCGGCGTGCGGATTGCTTCTGCCGTCAGTGGACCGATCGTATGCGCAAGAGGCCATCAAGGTGACGTCCGGCCGTGTCCGTCTCAGCGTGCCGGAGGCGAGAGACCTCGCCGAAGGCGCGTTGCGCGGCATCGGATATGACACCGAAGAGGCGCGCATCATTGCCGACCACGTGATCGATGCGGCCCTGTGCGGTTATGAGTATTCGGGGCTGGCCAAGATCCTCAATCTGCCTGACAGCGAGCATTTCCGGCTGCCGCGCCGGCCCATGAAGATGCTGCGGGAGACCGGGTTTTCGCTGGCTTTCGACGGCGGCAACAACGTCGGCATGCTGGCGCTCTTTCACGCGGCGCAGGCGACGATCAACAAAGCTGCTGCCCACGGCGTTGCGCTCGTTGCGGTGAACGACAGCTGGATGAGCGGGCGCAGCGCCTATTACGTCGAGATGATCGCCAAGCGTGGCCTCGTCGCGATCCACAGTGCTGCCAGCTCGCGGCAGGTGGCGCCAGCCGGCGGGATCCGGGCGGCGCTCGGCACCAATCCCATCGCCATTGCGGTTCCGTCGTCGAAGGGACCGATCGTGCTCGACATGGGTACCTCGGCCTACATGATGACCGAGGTCATGTTGCGCGAACGGCTGGGAGAGCTCCTTCCCGAGGGCGTTGCGCTCGGCCCCGGGGGCGAGCCGACCAGGGATCCGGGAGCGGCACGGCGCGGCGCCTTGCTGCCGTTCGGCGGCTACAAGGGTTTCGGGCTTGCGCTCATGCTGCAGGCGCTCGGGCTGCTCGCCAGTTCGGGCCCGGATGCCGAAAGCGAGTACGGTTATCTCTTCATCGCCTTCCGGCCCGACCTCTTCGGGCCAGCCGATGCATTCGAACAGAAAGTGACGGAGCTCATTGAGCGCATCAAGGCGACGCCACGGCAGCCCGGGGTCGATGAGATCCGCATTCCCTCGGAGCGGGCATTTCGCGCGCGCGAGCGCGCGCTCCGCGAGGGCCTTGAGATCGACTGCATGGTTTTTGATGCACTCACCGCCCTGCGTAAGCGGCAGGGCTAGACTGGGAACAGCATCTGATCTGCTGTTTCGCCGCGCGGCCGCCTCATCTCCTTACTGAGCGAGTCGATTTTGAACCCGGGGGCGCTTGGGGGCCCAGCGGGGCTGTGGACGCCAGGGAAAGCGCAGGGTCATCGTCGTTAACTTTAAGACGGAGATCATGCTCTCGTCGTGATCGTCCGTGCATATTGTATATGCGGACCATCAGTAACCAGCCAACGTGGGGTTTGGCCCGGCTTTGCCCTCGCCCGCCTCGCCCCGGATTACTGGATGCCGCTTGAAGCTGCGGGAAGCGGAGTATGACAACCCAGAGATGACAGTTGGGGCTTAAGCTAGCGCCAATGAGGCGCGGGTGAGGCATGACTGAAATGACGGGTAATGGCCGGTTTTGCCATGATTCAGCCAAAGCTATCGCATTATTGCTGAAGCGGGGTAAAGGGGAAGGGGGCTCGATGTTTCTAGCGCGCCGGTTTGCTGCTGCGACAGCATGGTTGCTGAGCGCAGGTGCATTTTCCATCGTCCTTTTCTCGGCAACAGGCGCGGTCGCTCAGGCGCCAGCCGCCGGCTGCGAAGATGCGGCCGAGCTTGCGGTGCTGCCGTCGCCGCTCGCGCCGTGGAAGGGCGCGCCGTTGCGCGTCATCTTCGCCGCGGAGAAGCCGCTCGATGGCGAGCTTTCGCTGATCGCGCCCGACGGGACCGTCGCCGCCGCATCGCGTGAGCGGCACGGCGGACCGCCCTATTTCTGGTTGGCCGAGGTCGCCGCGCCTGCCGCGGGGACATGGCGCGCGCAGCTCGCGCGCGAGCGCGCGCCCGCCGAGTGCAGCATGATCACGCGCGAGATCGCCGTGCGCGCGGACCAGCCGCCGCGGCCGCATGCGACCGAGGGAAGCCTCTGGCCCTTGCGCAACACCTGGAATCGCTCGACCGAAAACCTCTACTCCGCATGGATCGAGAAGTTGTTCGACGACCCGCTCGACGCGGCGCCGTCATGGAAGGCGCTGCATGAAGTCCTGCGCGACAAATCGCGCAATGTCCTGTTCAATTATATGGGCCTCGGCGAAGACCAGATGGGGATGGTCATTCGCCCCGACTGCGCCGACCTTCCCTACTTCTTGCGCGCGTATTTCGCGTTCAAGATGGGGCTGCCGTTCGGGTACGCGAAGTGCTCGCGCGGCGGCGGCGGCCAGGGGCCGACGTGCCACGCCTGGTGGAACATTCAGAAGGAGGAGCCGGCTCCGGTTCCAGTCGAGCAAAACATCGCGTCGCGCAGTCTGATGGGGATGATGCCCCCGCCGGTGGCGCGTCCCGTGAGCACGGCGCCGCCGAAGCGGCCCGCGGGGCTTGCGCCGGCATTCGGCCATTACGTGGGCACGACCGTCGCCGACGGCGTTCATTCCGGCTCGGCGCGAACGGCCTTGAACGACGACAACACCGATTACTACCCGGTGCCGCTCAGTCAGGAGACGCTGCGCCCGGGGAC
>DASXIG010000502.1:0-4260 GCA_036498105.1 Xanthobacteraceae bacterium
ATCCGTCCGCACGTGCTCGGCCGCTTCGGGGATATGCTGCTCGCCGTCGAATCGCATCCGGCGATGCTGATCTATCTCGACAACGCGCGCTCCATCGGCCCGGGATCGATCGCGGGGGTGCGCCAGAAGCGCGGGTTGAACGAGAATCTCGCACGCGAAATCCTGGAGCTGCATACGCTCGGCGTGCGCACCGTGTACACGCAGCAGGACGTCACGAGCTTCGCGAATGTGATAACCGGCTGGACGGTGGTGCCGCCACGCCAGGATGCCGCGCACGCCGGAGAGTTCGAGTTCAACCCGCGCATGCACGAGCCGGGCACGCACACGGTGATCGGCAAGCCCTTTCAAGAGAACGGCGTGCAGCAGGGACGTGCCGTGCTGGCGATGCTCGCCCGCCATCCCGCTACCGCAAAGCACGTGGCGACCAAGCTCGCGCGTCACTTCGTGGCCGACGATCCGCCGCCCGCCCTGGTGCAGCAACTGGAGCGACGGTTTCTCGACACCGACGGCAATCTCAAGGAGCTGGCGAAGACGCTCGTCAGCGCGCCGGAAGCCTGGGAGCGTGCGCGGCTCAAGCTGAAGCGTCCGGGCGAATGGGTCGTCGCGGCTTTGCGCGCCGGTGGCGTGACGGCCCCGCCCGATATCGGCCCGGTCATGCAGGCGCACAATCTCATGGGCGAGCCGCTGTGGCGTCCCGCGGCTCCGAAAGGTTTCGCCGACGAAAGCGGCCCCTGGCTCGATGGGCTGTCGCAACGGCTGGATATCGCCAATCAGCTCGCAAGGCGGCTGACCGAGCAGGCGGACCCGCGCGAGATCTTCGAGGAGACGCTCGGCCCCATCGCTTCGGCGGAGACACGCCAGGCGGTCACGCGCGCGGAAAGCCGGCCGCAAGCGCTCGCGCTTTTGTTCATGGCGCCGGAGTTTCAGCGCCGATGACTTCCTCTTTGCAAACGAACGGTTGGAAGGTAGCGCCATGACGATGCATGCTCCGAGCCGGCGTGAGCTGCTGCTTGCTTCAGGCACCCTGTTTGCCTGGGCCTACGTGCCCAAGCTCGCGCGCGCGGAAGGGCGCGACCCGCGGCTCCTCGTCGTCGTGCTGCGTGGCGCGCTCGATGGCCTCGCCGCGGTGGCGCCGGTCGGCGATCCGGATTGGCGGGCGCTACGCGGCGATAAGGCCTTGAGCCTGGATGGCCCCACCCCGGTTTTGGCGCTCGATTCGTTCTTCGCGCTCAACCCGGCGATGCCGAACGTCCATCGGCTCTACAAGGCCGGCGCAGCGACTGTCGTACACGCGACCGCGACGCCTTATCGGGAACGTTCCCATTTCGACGGCCAGGACGTGCTGGAAAGCGGTGTCCCCTCGCCCGGCGCGACCGACAGCGGCTGGCTCAACCGCGCACTGGCCGCGCTGCAGCCCGCCGGCCGTGCCGGCGGGGGCAAGGAGGCATTCGCCATCGGGCCAATCGCGCCGCTGGTGGTGCGCGGTCCGGCGCCGGTCCTCTCATGGACACCGCGGCGGGTGCCGCCGGCGAGCGACGACACTCTTGCCCGTCTCCTGGACCTCTATCGCCACACCGATCCCGCGCTCGCGCGGGCGCTGGAGGAGCGGGTGGGACTTGCGACCATCGCCCGCGCCGGCGGCATGGACGGCGGACAGCCGCGGGCGCCCGGCGCAGGACAGGTGCGCGCCTATTTCGCGGAGTCCGCGGGCACGGCGGCGAAATTTCTCGCCCGCCCCGACGGCCCGCGTATCGGCGCGCTCGCCTTCGACGGCTGGGACACGCATGCCGATGAGGGTATCGGCAACGGCCGACTCGCGAATCTGCTCGGGGCGCTCGACGGAGCCATCGCTGCGATCGAGACGGAGATGAAGGACGCATGGCGCGAGACGGTCGTCGCCGTCGTCACGGAGTTCGGGCGCACCGCGCGCATCAATGGCACCGAAGGCACGGACCACGGCACGGCGACGATTGCGCTTCTGGCGGGCGGCGCGCTCAGGGGTGGCCGCGTGGTCGCGGATTGGCCCGGCCTCAAAGCTGCCAACCTTCACGAGGGCCGCGATCTCAAGCCGACCACCGACTTGCGCGCCGTGCTCAAGGGCGTGCTCAAGGACCACCTGCGGGCGGATGAAGCGGCGCTGGCGAGCAAGATTTTCCCTGACAGCGGCCGGATCAAGCCTATGCCTGGTCTGCTCGCCACGGCGTGAGCGATAACCCGGTGTGTGCCATAGTGGATTACTTAGCTCGCTGCTCAAAGCCGCGAGTGTCATCCGCCGCATGCGGCGGGTTACGGCGCGCTAAGAAGCGCCCCTAACCCGCCCTACAAAAGGTTTCACCTGCCCCGCACGGATTGGCCACCGACTTCCATGCGGGTCTCGATCTCCGGCTGCGCCCATCCCGTCAGTTCCGCGAGTGTGCGCGCCTCCTCCCGGAATCGCGCCGGAAGGGAAGCCCGGTATTTTTCCGCCGCCTCGCAGCTGGCGTTGCCGCGCCAGGGATGCTGGAGGATATAGCGGCCCTGGAAATTGCCGCGGTCGGGCGTCTCCATCAGCGCCAGATCCTCGGGAAATGAAGCGGCATCGTAGCGCACGTGCAGCCGGGTCACGTAGGCTGAGGCGGCCTGGGCCGGACCGGCTCGGCCACGAAAAGGCTTGTCGTCGTCGCTGCCGATCCAGCGCGCTCCCAGCTCGACCAGCTCCTTGTTGGTCAAGGGATCGGCAGCGCAAGGATCGCACCATCCCATGTCCCAGGCGTATTCCAGGAACACCGCGCGCATATGCTCGCGCGCGACCGCGTGGTCGAACATGGCGCGGTAGAAGTCGCCGAACTCCTGTTTCACGTACAGCGGCACGGAGACGTTCGACGGCAGCTTGACCGTACGATAGTTCACGGTCTCGACTCGGCCGGTCCTGCTGAGAGCGTAGACGATCAGGTCCTGCGGGCCGCTCGCATTGACGGTGCCGAGCCGGAGCGGCAGCATGAATTTTGCGGTCTGATAGCGCACCTGCAGCGGCCGCAGATAGCCCTGGCCGAGAAGCTGCATGCGGTTGAGGTTCACTTTGGCGACGAAGAAGCGCATCTTCTGCTTGATGTAGCTTCCGAGCACGGCTTCGGCGCCGGCCGGAATCTTGTAATCGTTATCGTTGAGCCAGTTGACGAGGCCATCGCTTTCGGTGGCGGAAAGGATGAGGACGTCGTATTCGCCGACGTCATAGCTCGCCTCGACGGTGACGCCCCGGTAACGCTCGCTGCTCTCGCCAGCCGCATCGCGGCGCATCATGACGCCGGGAGCAGCGAGCGCGGTCACCGCCGGGCGGGGCGCGCAGGGATCCTCGTCGTGATATTCAACCAGACGTGGAGCAGTGAAGGCATCGATATGATCGATCGTCTTCATCTCGACCACGCCGATCTGCTTTCGCTCGATGAAGGTCGGAACCGGAATGACCAGCGCGAACTCCTTGGGCTCGCCCTCATAGTCGCTTGCCATGGTGATCGCAGTGGTCTCGCCGTCGCGCGCGAGCACGACCTTGGATGATTTGTTGAACAGCTTGGAACCCGCTTTGGCGACGTAGAAGCCGCAGAATGCAGCGGCCGGACCCGCCGAGCCGGCGAGCTGTGCGGCGATTGCGGTAAGGGCGATGCCGGCCTTGAGACGACGAGCGAGCTTGCGGTTCATTGCATTGCTCCCTGAATGGCGGGGCGGCTCCAGACGAACCGCTGCGCCGGAAAGATCCTGTCGATGAGAAGAACAAGCGGCGAGAGCGCGATCAGCGCAAAATAAAGCGCCGGTCGCATCTGCACGAAGAAGGCGAGGTAATGCCCGAGCAGCGCGACCGCGAGGGCGAAGATGAAGCGGCCGAGCCGCGAATCCGGGGTGGTGCGCGGGTCCGAGATCATGAAGAAGGAGAAGATCAGCAACGATCCGCTCTGCAGCTGATGCACCGGTATCGCCAGCGGATCGCCGAGCCACAGGGCGCGCGCGAGCAGGAGGGCCGCATGTGCGGCCAGGAAGAAAATGGCGACGTCGGAGCGGCGCGCGGCATGCAGCACGAGAATGGCAAGGAAGCCAAGAAGCGCCGCGAACCATACGGTCGATCCCCACTGTCCCGGCGAAATCCACACGCCGTTCACGCTGAGCAGCAGCACCACGATGGCGAATCCTGCCGGATTCCAGATGTGCTTGCCGTCCACCCGAAAAACGAATTTCGAGCCGATGGCGATGACACCGGCGAGCGCATGCAGCCAGGGCTCCTCTGCACGC
>DASXIG010000503.1:0-4700 GCA_036498105.1 Xanthobacteraceae bacterium
CGCGCCATTCCCATTTAGATCTCTTGGAATATCTTCCTTATCTCGTTAATCGCGTCGGCGCGGCGCTGGTTGCGCAGTTTTCCGAGACTGCGCTCGCCGGCACTCACCTGAGCATTGCTACCTGGCGCGTGCTGGCGGCGCTTTCGAACAACGGCCCGCTGCGTCAGATCGATATCGCCGAGATTACCAGCATGGACGTTTCGACCATGTCCCGCTTGATCACGCGGCTGGTCCAGATGGGCCTGGTCAGCAGGACCCGATCGAGGACGAGCAACCGCGAGGTCGTCGTCGAGCTTACTCCCAAGGCAGTGACGCTCGTCAGACGCCTCGTTCCGATCGCGGAAGACCTGCAGGAAACAGCAACGCGAGGTCTCTCGAAACAGGAGCTGGCAGTGCTAAAACGAGCGCTGCGGCACATGCACGAAAATCTCGTGAGAGACAGTGCTGCGGAATTAACCCGGCTTCGTAGGGCGGGTTAGCCGCTTGCAGGATGGCGGATTTACGCTCACGGCTTGAGACGCGAGCAAATCCGCCCCACGAACTCTTGCCTGCGGCATAGTCATGGCCACCCAAAGCAGAGGTCTCTACTCCGGCTCGATGCCGGCGGCCCGCACGATGTCGGCCCACTTCTTGGTTTCGGAGACCACATACGCGCGTAACTCCGGCCGGACCCGAGCAATACAGCGCTTTGACATCGTCGAGCAGAAGCCCGAGCGGCTCGCGCCGGGCATGTTGCGCGGCGAAGCGCAGGCGGACTTCCGGCACTGCCTCGCCATCCGCTGAACCTCCCAGCACGAGACCGCCTGATTGCGCTCGCGGCTTTGCGCCGCGAGCCAATCCGCTCTAGCAGCTTAAACTTTCAGTTCGAACAGCCGAGCCGCATTCCCTCCCAATATCGCGATCTTTTCGTCATCGCCGAGAGTATCAGTCGCGAGAACATGGTCGACCGGATGTTCCGCCCACGGGATCGGATGGTCACTGCCGAGCATGATCTGACTCACGCCGACCTGCGCTGCCAGGTGGCGCAACGCCTCGGGTGTGAACACCAGGGAATCGAAATAGAGCTGGTTGAGATACTCCGTCGGCTTCTTCTTGAGATTGATGTCCGGGTTGCAATTCTGCGGCGACACGAAGCAGGCATGGTCGGAGCGCGGCGCATAGGAGCCGAGATATCCGCCCCCGTGCGCCGCCAGGACCTTCAGGCCCGGGAAGCGATCGAGCGTGCCTTCGAAGATCAGGTGCTGCAAAGCGATGGTGGTGTCGAGCGGGTTGCCGATCGTGTTGGCGAGCCACCCATTGCCCTTGAAGCGCTTTGCCAGATCCGGCGTGCTCTGAGGGTGAATGAATATCACAGCGCCGAGCTCTTCGGCCTTGGCCCAGACCGGATGAAACCTCGGCTCGGAAAAATCCTCGCCCAGGACGCTGGCGCCAACCGCCGCGCCACGCAGCCCCTGTCGTTTCACCGCATGCTCGAGCTGCTCCACTGCCAGATCGGGGTACTGGAGAGACAGTGAAGCAAACGCGGCAAAGCGGTCGGGATGGGCGGCGCAGAGCTCGGCCAGTTTCTCGTTTTGCAGCTTCACGATTCCTGCGGCGGTATCGCGGTCCCTGCGGTACCAGAAAGGGTTGATGGAGAGCACTTCCAGGTCGATGGCCTGGGCGTCCATACCCTTGAAGCGTTCCTCCAGGCCGATGAAATGCTGTTGCGCGCCCTTGGTTTTCGGAATGACGCTGTCCCCTTGATCTCCCATCAGACTGAGAGCTTCGCGAAAAAGACAATGCGCATGGACGTCCACCGTTTTGACGCGCTTGCCCTTGACAGTGATCGGCAGCCGTTGCCGGTCGGGTTGTTGCGCGCGCGCCCTCTCCAGCAGGCCGCAACCGCAGAAGAGCAGGCCGGAACTCGCGCCCCTGAGAAATTCCCTTCGCGTTGACATTTCCGTGTCTCCCCTCGAGCGTTCCGAGGTAATCCTTTGCGCGAATTGCCGTCCTCGGGCAATATGGTCCTGCCTGATTCACCCCTCCATCACCGTTCCGAGCGCAGCATGATCCGCGCAGCCATTGTCGGACTTGGGCGCTGGGGCCGGTCGCTGGTGCGCTCGGTGCAGGGCAAGAGCGATGCGATTCAATTCGTGCTCGGCCAGACGCGCACGCGTGGCACGGCGGAGGAGTTCTGTCGCGCGCACCAGATCGAGCTAGTCAACAGCTATGGGCAGATTCTGCGCGATCCGGCTGTGGATGCGGTCGTGCTGGCTACGCCCCATAGCCAGCACGCGCGCCAGATCATGCAGGCCGCGGCCGCCGGCAAGCATGTCTTTGCGGAGAAACCGATCACGCTCGACCGGGCGAGTGCAGACGCGGCGGTTGCGGCCGCCGAACGTGCGGGCGTGGTTCTCGCGGTCGGCTTCTGCCGGCGTTTTCATCCTGCCGTGCACGATATGCGCCGTCATCTCAGGGAAGGCCGGCTCGGCACCGTGACTGCGATGGTGGCGCAGCACACCACCAGCACGGGCCAGTTCATCTCGCCCGAGAATTGGCGCGCCGCGCCCGCAGAGGCGCCGGGCGGCGCCTTCACCGCCGCCGGCGTGCACTCACTCGATCACATGATCGAATTTGCAGGCAGGGTGCGCGATGTGTGGTGCGTCACCGCCCGCTATCTGCCGGCGTCCTCCGACGACACGACGACCCTCATGCTGCGGTTCGAGAGCGGCGCCACGGGAATGATCTTCTGTTCCGTCGCGACCGCAACCAACTTCACCTTCACGCTTTACGGCACGCAAGGTCTTGCGGAGATTTCAAAGCCCAATCTGCGGACTTTCCGCTTCGTGCCCGGCTCGAAGGATCCGCCGACGGGTCCGATCAGCGCCCCGGCCGACGAGGTCAGCGAGCATCCCAATTTCGACATGCTCAACACCGAGCTCACCGAATTCGCCCTCTCGGTCGCCGAGCGCCGGACATTTGCAGTGCCGATCGCGGACGTTCTGCACGGGATGTCGGTCTTCGACGCCGTGGTTCGCTCCGCGCAGAGCAGCCGGATCGAGGCGGTCGTGTGATGTTAAGGCACCAGTTGCCGCCGCGCCTGCGGAAAATGGCGCTCGAGCACGGCCTCGGGGTTGATATACGCCTCCTGCAAATCGACGCTCCAGTACTTGAGCTCCTCGAGCGGGATCGGCAGCCCGGTGACCGCGCAGCGCACGAACGCGCCTGGGCGAACCACGCGGAAGTCCCCATCGAGATATCTGAGCTCGGCCTCCCCCGTCATCGGTGAGGAGCGATCGAATCGATTCAGCACGCTTCACGTCTCCAGCAGGAAGGATGCGCCCCTCCACGTGTATGCGTGGCAAAGGCGGGATACCCGCCAACAACGCACATTACATAGTGACATAGTGTCTGGACAAGTTTCCTGTAAGCCGCCGCATTGTACTACCGGATAGAATTAGCGTTTACCCGAACAGGCTGCCTTGGCCGGTATCGCGGCGGCGGCTCTTGGCGGTGGGCTGCGGCTTCTCGGGAGTGGTGAACGACTGTTCTGCCGTGGCGCGCACGTAGCCGTCGTAGAATTCGATATCGACCGCCATGCCCGCACCGATGGCTGCCGCTTTCCGTACCGGACGGCGCTTGAGATCCCGGATCAGCGCAAAGCCGCGGGCGAGCACGCCGCGATGGGACAGCGCATTGAGCAGCTGTCCGCAGTGATCGAGCGACGCTGCGCGCAGCGCGAGGAGCTGCTGGACCGCCCGTTCGCCGCGCTCCGCCAGCGATGCGACGCGTTCGCGCGCCCGGATGATCCGAGCGCGGTGGCTCTCGACATTGGCGCGGACTCCAGCCCCGAGCCGCGCCGTAACGTTTGCCAGCCGCTCGTGGCGGCGCGCCCGCGCGACGGTCTCCGCCCGGCGCGCGCGTTCGGCCAGCGCAGCAATCAGCTCGCAACACCGGCCGACCCGCGCGCGCAACACGTGCGGGCCGAGCCTTCCGGCAATGCGCGAGAATCGCGCGTGATGAATCTGTGCATTGGCGATGAGGGCGCGCGGAAGGCGAGCGCCGGCATTGTCGAGGCGCTGGCGCGGGAGCGCAAGCAACTGCTCCGCGCCCGGCAGAGCGCGAGCAGCAGCACGCAGCTCGGTCCGCCGCGCTTCCTGGCACCGCTGCCAGCAGGCGAGCGAGCGCCGTGCCAATCCATTCAGGCGCAGCAGGAGCTCCGCCCTTACCGGCACCGCCATCTCCGCCGCCGCCGTCGGCGTGGGCGCACGCATATCGGCGACAAAGTCGATGAGGGTCACATCGGTCTCATGCCCGACCGCGGAGATCAGCGGGATGCTGCTCGCGGCTGCCGCCCGCGCCACCTTCTCCTCGTTGAACGCCCACAGGTCCTCGATTGAGCCCCCGCCGCGCGCGACAATGATGAGATCGGGCCTGCGGAAGAGGTCGTGTGCAACAAGCGCGTTGAATCCCTCGATCGCAGCGGCAACCTCTTCAGCCGCTCCCTCCCCTTGCACCCGCACCGGCCAGACGATCACGTGGCGCGCGAACCTGTCCGCCAGCCGGTGCAGGATGTCGCGGATCACGGCCCCGGTCGGGGAGGTGATCACGCCGATGACTTCCGGGAGGTATGGGAGGCGCTGCTTGCGCGCCGGGTCGAACAGTCCCTCAGCGGCGAGCCTCTTCTTGCGCTCCTCCAGCAACGCCATGAGCGCGCCCAC
>DASXIG010000504.1:0-14461 GCA_036498105.1 Xanthobacteraceae bacterium
GCAGGGCGTTCCAGAACGAGGGATAGAGCTCTGCCTCCGCACCGACGATCTCAATTGACGGGCGGATGGCACGCGCCGCGATCGCATTGCCCGCAATGAGCCCTCCGCCTCCAACCGGAAACACCAGCATGTCCAGATCGGGCACTTCCTCCAGCATTTCAAGTGCGACGGTGCCTTGGCCTGCAATCACACGAGGATCATCGTACGGATGTACCCAAGTGAGGGTCCGCTCCCGCGCCAATTCGTCGGCGCGCAGCTGGGCATCGGCAACCGTTTCGCCATCGAGCACGACTTCGGCGCCGTGCGACTGCGTCGCCTCGACCTTCACGAACGGCGTGGTGACCGGCATGACAATAGTGGCCGGAATATCCAAGCGCGCGGCATGATAGGCGACGGCCTGTGCATGATTGCCCGCCGACATTGTGATGACGCCCCCTTCCCGCTGCGATCTGCTGAGTGAGGCCAGCTTGTTGAACGCTCCGCGTTCCTTGAACGAGTTGGTAACCTGGAGATTCTCGTACTTCACGAACACTTCGGCGCCGGTCAGCCGGGAGAGCTTGGGGGCTGGCAGCATGGGTGTGCGCAACACTTGACCTGCAATGGTGCGGCGCGCACGTTCAATATCCGCAATCTCAACGCTCATGTCCTTGCCTCACCTCGCCGCGCGAAGCACCCGCAAAGCGGGGAAAGCCATGTCTTCAACTCACAACGGCGGTGCTTCTTGCGGCAAGACCTTCTTCTCTCCATCTGCTATCTCGATTTGAAAGCAGGACAACGGCCATGAGCAACACCGACCCCAGAAACATCGGAGTCTCGATCGAGGTCAAGCCGCATGCGTACGACCCGATGCTCAATCCCGAACTGTTCGAAGGCGTGCTAGCACGCCGCTGCATCGCATTCCTGATTGACGTCACCATAATTGCCCTCCCGGTGCTGGCCGCAACTCTGTTCATTCTGGTCTTCGGTCTTGTCACCCTCGGCCTCGGCTGGGCGCTTTACGCCTTGCTGTGGCCCGCAGCCGTGATATGGGCCGTTTTCTATTATGGGTTGACGTTCGGCAGCCCGGCATCCGCGACCATCGGCATGCGGATGACCGACCTCGAAATGCGCACGTGGTATGGAGCACCGGCCTATTTCGTTCTGGGTGCAGTGCACGCGGTGGTCTATTGGCTGACCGTTTCCTTTCTCACTCCTTTCATCGTGCTGGTCGCCTTCTTCAATTCGCGGGGGCGGCTTCTGCACGATATCCTGGTGGGCACTATCGTCATCAACAATGCGAAGCGCGCCGAGGTTTTGCGGGAATCGCGCTGGAAACCATGATCGAAACGCGGTGTTTGACGCGACGGCCTGAGCGCGCGATGGTAGCCGAGACAAGGCGACCTGATCCGGCTTGAGAACCCCGTGACCCAGCACTCCCGCAATACTCCGCAATTCTACCTTACCGCGCCTTCCCCCTGCCCTTATCTTCCGGGTCAAGAAGAGCGCAAGGTCTTTACCCATCTTGTCGGCGAGCGGGCAGCCCAGCTGAATGACCTGCTGACTCACGGCGGCTTTCGCCGCAGCCAGTCGATTGCGTACCGGCCGGCATGCGAAACGTGTCGCGCCTGCGTTTCGGTGCGGGTGATCGTGGAAGACTTCCGGCCGACGCGCAGCATGCGGCGCGTGCTCGAGCGAAACCGCGATGTCGTCGGAGAGATGCGCGTGCCGGTGCCGACCTCGGAGCAATACTCGGTATTCCGTTCCTATCTCGACGCCCGCCATCGCGACGGGGGCATGGCCGACATGACCGTGCTGGATTACGCCATGATGGTCGAGGATAGCCATGTAGAGACGCGCATGATCGAATATCGGCGGCGCCCTGCTGATGGGTCGAATCATGGGCTCGGGATGGGTAGGCTCCTTTCGGTGGCACTGACGGACGTGCTCAGCGATGGTCTCTCAATGGTCTATTCATACTACGACTCGGACGAGTCCTCTCGGTCGCTCGGAACCTTCATGATTCTCGATCACATCGAGCGCGCTCACCGCATGGGACTCTCCTACGTGTATCTCGGATATTGGGTGCAAGGTTCGCGCAAGATGGACTACAAGGGCCGCTTCCTGCCGCAGCAGCGGCTTGCTCCGGACGGCTGGAAGCGGGTCGATTACTGAATTTACTGACTTCCGGATGCGTCGCGCACGCGAGTGCTGATGGTGGTTGACTGCCGGTCCCGCGCGACGCCCACGCTTTCGTTTTGCTGCGTGCGCAAGACCTGCAGCGAGCGAGCCATTCGTCTGCACGAGCGATTTGCCCATCCTGGAGGCCCTGGAACGATCCCACGCGATCAGTATTTAGTTTGCCGGGGGTGCAGCTGATGGGTCGCTTTGGCCATGCCGAGACTATGGTGCGCGGAAAACCGGACCGCTTTTCGTTCGGCAGGGTCGTGTTGATTGGCGTGATCAGCGCGACATTGGCGCTGAGCACGGTCGGCGCTTTCGCTGCCGAGACGGGGAAAGCCGCGCCCTCAGAAGTCATCTTCCTTGCCGAGCTCATCGTCCTCATGCTGGTGGGGCGGCTTCTGGGCGAGCTCATGACCCGCGTCGGTCAACCCTCGGTCATGGGAATGCTTCTGGGCGGCATACTGCTTGGCCCCTCCGGCCTGGGACTGCTGTGGCCGGACCTGCAGCAGGCGATCTTCCCCAAGTCAGCTGAGCAGAAGGCCATGCTCGATGGAATTGCCCAATTCGGCATTCTCCTTCTCCTGCTTCTTACCGGAATGGAGACCGATCTCAAATTCGTACGACAGGTCGGCCGAACCGCGCTGGCGGTCTCCCTTACCGGCGTCGCGGTCCCTTTCATTTGCGGGTTCGCACTTGGCGAGCTGATGCCGGAGACGCTGCTGCCCCACCCGGATCAGCGGCTTATCACGTCCCTGTTTCTCGGAACCGCATTGTCGATCTCATCTATCAAGATCGTCGCCGCCATTATACGCGAGATGGAATTTACCCGCCGCAAGCTCGGGCAGATCATCATCGCCTCGGCAATCTGCGAGGATTCCATCGGCTGGTGCATCATCGCCATCATTTTCGGCCTCGCAGAGGCCGGAACCATTGATATCATGAGCGTGGGCAAGAGTGTGCTTGGTGCCGCGATATTCCTGATCGGAAGCTTTACTGTCGGGCGCCGGCTCGTTTTCTTCCTGATTCGCTGGGCCAACGATAATTTTCAAAGCGACTTTCCCGTGGTCACCACCATTCTCGTGATAATGGGCAGTTTTGCATTGGCCACGCATTTCATCGGTGTCCATACCGTGCTCGGAGCCTTCGTCGCCGGAGTGCTGGTCGGGGAGTCACCAATCCTGAGCAAGCACGTGGACGAGCAACTACGGGGGCTCATCCTGGCATTCTTCATGCCGGTGTTCTTCGGCATTTCCGGCGTCTCGACCGATCTGACTGTTCTGAAGGATCCTCGTTTGGCGCTCATGGCATTGGGCGTCATCGCCGTTGCGAGCTTTGGCAAGTTTGTCGGGGCGTTTGTCGGCGGAGAGATCGGAGGCCTGACGCGTCGCGAGGCGCTTGCACTCGGCTGCGGGATGAATGCTCGCGGCTCGACCGAGATCATCGTTGCCAGCATCGGGCTCTCGATGGGCGCGCTGAGCCAGGACCTCTTCACCATCATCGTGACAATGGCGGTGGTGACGACGCTCGCAATGCCGCCCATGCTGCGATGGGCCCTCGCAAGAGTGCCGATGAGTCGAACCGAAAAGGAGCGATTGGAGCGCGAGGAACGCGAAGCCAGAGAATTCCTCCCCAACATAGAGCGCCTGTTGCTGGCAGTGGACGAAAGTCCAAATGGCAATTTCGCCGCTCACCTGGCCGGCCTGCTTGCCGGCTCCCGCGCGCTCCCCACGACGGTGTTGCCCGTATCAAGGGACGCGGCCGCGGCGGGAAATACGACGAAAAGCGACGGCCGCAACGAGCCGACACGACATCTGAAAAGCCCAGAGCTGATGAAGTCGGCCGCTCAGGCAACGAAAGTTCCGAGCGACGAGCCAACCTCATCGACTTCCATCGATGTGACCGTGCGGATGGTCGACAAGCCTAGCGAAGAGGCGGTCGAGAGTGAGGCAAAAAAGGGTTATGGCCTGCTTATAGTCGGAATCAAGAACACAAGAACGAGCTCAGGCGAATTCCACCAAGAGATCGCGCGTATCGTCTCAGCATTCGAGGGACCAATCGCAATTGTGGACGCCCGCAACGGCCAGCTGCCGCAACCGGAACAGGGGCCCTCGCGGATTCTCGCCCCCATCAGCGGAACAGAGATCTCCCGCCGCGCAGCTGAGCTGGCCATTGCGCTCGCGCACGCCTCCGGCGCCCGGGTCACCGCGCTTCATGTGGCCAACACCGGGGCGACGACGATGCAAACATGGCGAGGCTTCGGTGCTGGTCAGGAAGCAAATGCCATCATCGGGGAAGTGGCTGAGATCGGCCAGCGTTATCGGGTGAGAATGAGCACAATCGTGCGCACCGACTTAGCCCCGGACGAAGCCATCCTGACTCGCGCAAAAGAGGGCGATTACGATCTGCTCATCATGGGCGTTGGTCGCCGCCCGGGCGACAAGCTGTTTTTCGGGGACACCGCGACCGCTGTGTTCCAGCACGCGGCCTGCTCTACGCTGTTTCTGGTGATCTGAGGCAGTTATCACGTCTCTCCTCGGTTGCCGGCATTCACAAGCAAGCTGCTGAACTTATTGCTACGGGGAAATCCTTTCGGGGCCAGCCTGCCCGCGTCGGCGCGATTGCCGCGCCAGTCCGCGAGCTCTTTCAACGCCGTTGAGAAAACACGACCGGCAGTGTCAGTCCAGGAAAGCCCTTCGTCCACCTTGAACGTCTTGAGGTCGCTCAAACCACCATCCTTGTAACGCTGCAGCCGCACGCCGCGCCCTCGGCTCATCTCGGGTACTTGCTCGAGCGGAAAAATGATCAACTTGCGGTTTTCGCCGAGCGCGGCGACAAGCTCGCCTTCGACTTGAGCCATTGCGCGCGCGCTATCCGGGGCAGTCACGTTGAGCACCTGCTTTCCCTTGCGCGTATTGGCTACACATTCATCCTCCAGCACTACAAAGCCGCGGCCCTGCGCGCTCGCGAGCAGGAACTTGCGGGAGCCCTGGTGACGAAAGACGCTGATGAGGTCAGCTTCCTGCTCCAAATCGATGAACAGCCGGATCGGCTCGCCGTGACCGCGGCCGCCGGGAAGCTTGGCTGCTTCCAGCGTATAGAACCGGCCGTTCGTCGCAAATACCAGGCACTTCGAGGTCGTCTCGGCCGGAAACGCAAATTTCAACCTATCATCAGCTTTGAAAGCAATGGCGGAGAAATCGGTGACGATGCCGCGCAGAGCGCGAATCCATCCTTTCTCCGAGACCACGACGGTGATCGGCTCACGCTCTACCAGGGCCTGCTCGATGGCGGCTTCATCATGCTGCGGCTCCTCAGCGAAGCTCGTGCGGCGTTTCCCAAGTGCAGTGCCGGGACCGAGCCGGCTGCGCAGGCTCTTGATCTCGGCGGCCACCTTGCCCCACTGTTCCTTCTCGGAGCCGAGGAGGTCCTTGAGCTTCTTGCGCTCGGATCGAAGCTCCTTGTCCTCGTTCCTGATTTCCATCTCTTCGAGCCTGCGCAAATTGCGCAACCTCATATTGAGGACAGCGTCGGCCTGCACGTCCGAGAGCCTGAAGCTGCGCATCAGTACGGGCTTGGGCTCGTCTTCACTGCGGATGATCCTGATGACCTTGTCGAGGTTGAGGTAAGCGATCAAATAGCCACCGAGCACCTCGACCCGGTGCTCGATGCGAGCAAGGCGGAATCTCGATCGCCGCAGCAAGACCTCGCGGCGATGACTGAGCCATTCCGACAGGGCCTCGGCAAGACCGACCACCTTGGGAATCCGCCCCTTGACGAGCACATTCATGTTGAGGGGAATGCGGCTCTCGAGTTCCGTGAGCTTGAATAGCGATTCCATCAGCAGGGCGGGATCGACGGTACGGGAGCGGGGCTCGATTACCAATCGAATGTCCTCGGCGGACTCATCGCGCGCATCGGCAACGAGCGGCAATTTCCTCTCATTGACGAGTTCCGCGATTCGTTCGACCAAACGTCCCTTCTGAACCAACCAGGGGATCTCGGTGATGACAATAAGGTAGGTTCCCCGACCGGTGTCCTCCTGCTTCCAGCGCGCTCGGACGCGAAACGAGCCGCGGCCGGTTGCGTAGGCCTCGGCGATCGCGTCCGGCGGATCGACGATCACGCCGCCGGTCGGGAAGTCGGGGCCTTGCACGAATTTCAGGAGAGTGCGGGTCCTGGCATTCGGCGTAGCGATGAGATGCAGTGCCGCGTCGCAGAGTTCCGCGGCGTTATGTGGCGGGATCGCGGTCGCCATTCCAACGGCGATCCCCTGCGATCCGTTGGCGAGCAGATTGGGAAATGCCCCCGGCAGCACGACTGGCTCGCGCTCCGAGCCATCATAGGTCGGCCTGAAGTCGATCGCGTCCTCGTCGATGCCTTCCAACAGGAGATGCGCGATCTCGGTCAGCCGCGCCTCCGTGTAGCGCATGGCCGCGGGATTGTCGCCGTCCACGTTTCCGAAATTTCCCTGCCCATCAATCAGCGGATAACGCTGAGCGAAATCCTGTGCGAGTCGCACGAGCGCATCGTACACAGATTGGTCACCATGCGGATGGAATTTGCCGATGACATCACCCACGACACGCGCACATTTCTTGAATGCCGCTCCCGGGTCGAGGTGCAGCTGCTGCATGGCATAGAGCAGCCGCCGGTGCACGGGCTTGAGCCCGTCGCGCGCATCGGGTAGCGCACGATTTACAATCGTTGAAAGGGCATACGCGAGATAGCGCTGCTCGAGCGCCTCGTGCAGGGCAATTTCTTCAGCCCCGTGCTCGCGTGAGGGAATCAGTGGCTCGCCCATGGCGAAGAGCTAATCCCAATCCAGAAGGGTAACAAGCGATGAACGCGTCTCCGGTAGTCATTAACCCGCAGGCATGGCGCTCATTTCGGAGCGCGAGATCGCGGCCATGAAGCTCGCACGCGCGGCCGGGAATTGAATCCCACGCGGCTCGAGCACGCGCCGCATCAGGAAAAAGCCGGTTAGAGCAAAGCCAGCAGCGATATCGTCCAATGCCGCTGATGCGTCCTGTGATGGCCGGGAAAGAAATGCCGGCAAAGCTAACAGTTTGTCCTTCCAGCGTTCGCCTGCTTTCCGCGAAACCGCGCGTCCTGATCTCGGTGATACGTAGACCAGATCGGCTTGCTCGCCGGTCGCAGCGCAATGCGTGAGGTCGAGACCAAAACCAAGCTCGGCCAGAAGCTGCAACTCGAAACGTACCAGGTATGCGCCCGCGCGGCGACCATCGACGAGCAGCTCGACGAGCTTCATCAAAGCAGCATGGAGATGCGGATGGGGGTCTCGCTCCGGCAGAAGGCGGCAGAGCGCGGCCAGATGGACGATCCCATAAAGCGCCTGCGGAGCTCCCAGAAACGACGCTGCGCGCAGGTCCAGTCCCTCGATAGTGTAGTATCCGAGATGCTCGTCGAGGCGTGCCTGCCAGGTCGCGCTCACCTGGTTGCCAGCCTGCAGAAGCGGCCGAAGCCGCGAGCCGGCGCCTCCGCGCACCAGACCCAGGTGCCGGCCGTGATCGCGCGTCATCAGCTCCAGGATGGCATTGGATTCCCCGTGACGTCTCGTTCCGAGCACGATGCCTTCATCGGTCCAGCGCATGTCACTCCTTGGGAAATTCAAGACCCATGGCGCGATAGCGTTCCCGGTCGTTCTCCCAGCTCTCTTGCACCTTGACGAACAACGACAAATGCACAGGCGCTTCAATCATTTCTGCTATCTCACGACGCGCTTGTGTCCCGATGGACTTGACGGTTTGGCCGCCCTTTCCAAGCACGATCTTTCGCTGGCTCTCTCGCTCCACATATATGATCTGCCCGATACGAACCGAGCCATCCCCGAACTCCTGCCATTGATCGGTTTCCACCGTCGCCTGATACGGCAATTACTGGTGAAGACGGGAGTAAAGCTTTTCGCGGGTGATTTCCGCGGCAAGATGGCGCAACGGCGCATCGGTGATCTGGTCGGCGGGATAATGCCAGGGTCCCTCGGGCGCATGGACGGCCAGCCACTCCCGGACGTCCGTCACGCCACCCCGGTTTAATGCAGAGACCATGAATGTTGCTGCGAAGCTGGCCCGCCGATTGGCGGCAGCCGCAATTTCGAGCAGGAGCTGCTTTTCGACCAAATCGATTTTGTTGATAAGCAGAATCTTGGGCTGGCGGATCCGGGCCAGCCCATCCATGACGGGCTCGACCTCCTCATCGAGGCCGCGCTTGGCATCGAGGATGAAGCCGACCATATCGGCATCGTGTGCACCTCCCCAGGCAGTTGCCACCATTGCGCGGTCGAGCCGCCGCCTGGGAGCGAAAATCCCCGGGGTATCGACGAAGACAAGCTGGGCGGATCCGGCGATCGCGATGCCTCGGAGCAGAGAACGAGTTGTCTGCGCCTTGTGCGAAACGATCGCCACCTTGCTGCCGACTAGCGCATTGACCAGCGTCGACTTTCCGGCATTGGCGGCTCCCATGAGTGCCACGAATGCACACCGCTGATCGGTCTTCTCGCTTACGTCGGCAGGTATTCTCTCGCGTTCGTCCACTTCGGGCGATGACCCCATTTGACATGTGGGCGGGGAGCTTGCTGCTGCGGCCGCGGCTTTCACGACCTCCGCCCTGCGCCGATCGCGTTTGCTCTCAGCCATCGAGCCGATCCGATTTCACCCCGGCGCGGGTGAGCATCGCGGTGGCCGCGGCCTGCTCGGCTGCTCGTTTCGAGCGCCCCAGCCCTTCGGCCGGCGTAAAATCTGCAAGCTCCACCCTGACGCGGAATTCCGGATCGTGGTCCGGTCCTTTGCGCTCGACCTCGCGGTAGGCGGGCGTCGGAAGACCGCGCGCCTGTGCCCACTCCTGCAGTGCAGTCTTTGAATCCCGCAACGGCTGGGCTGGCTTACGCATGCGCGCGCTCCACAGATGCTCGATCACCGCGCAAGCAGCGGCATAGCCGCCATCAACAAAGATGGCGCCGATGAGCGACTCACAGACATCGGCGAGGATCGCGGTCCTGCTGCGGGCGCCCGAGCTTACTTCCGAAGCTCCGAGCCTGATCGCGTCGCCAAGGTCTATGGCCCGCGCCACCTCGGCGCACGCCTCCCTGCGTACAAGGTCCGCCAGGCGGCGCGACATCTCCCCTTCATCGGCCTTGGGAAATGCGCGAAACAGCATGTCGGAAATCGCGAGACCGAGTACGTGATCCCCGAGAAACTCGAGGCGCTGATAGGACCCGGCGCGGTTGCGCAGCCCCGGCACCGCTGAAATATGCGTAAGCGCTTGCTCGAGCAAAGCAGGATCGCGGAACCGATAGCCGATCCGCTCGTCGAACTCGGCGGTTGTAGGACGGCGCGCCTTTGCTTGCCTGACGGGCGGTCGAGCCTTGGTCTCAGTTTGCTGGTCTGCGGGACTAGGCGCTTGTTGAGATATCAGGTCTGACTTTGGCCTGTGGCTCATCGAACCAACGTAAACAGCCGATCCCAACGTACCGACCAAGGCCAGCGCCAGACCATCCAGGCATGCTCGCCCTCGCGGATCGAGAAGAAGATGATCTGGGCGCGGCCGACGATGTTCTCGAACGGCACGTAGCCCACTTGGCTCAGTACCCGGCTATCGGTGGAATTGTCGCGATTGTCGCCCATCATGAAATAATGCCCCTCGGGGACTTGGTAGACGGGCGTGTTGTCATAGAACCCGTTGTCCACGAGATCGAGCGTGGTATAGCTCACGCCGTTTGGCAGCGTTTCACGCCAACGCTTGACGCGCGTAGGACGAGAGCCTTCCTCCGTCTCGATATAATCCTCGATACGCTCGCGCTTGACTGGTTCGCCATTGATATGGAGCACGCCGTCGATCATCTGGATTCGATCGCCCGGAAGCCCGATGACACGCTTGATGTAATCGGTAGAATCGTCCTTGGGCAGCCTGAACACGACGACATCGCCGCGATCTGGCGGCGACGCCCAGATGCGACCTGAAAACAACGGTGGCGAAAACGGCAGGGCGTAATGACTGTACCCATAGGAATACTTGGATACGAAGAGATAGTCGCCGACCAGCAGGGTCACTTTCATGGACCCCGACGGAATATTGAACGGCTGAAACAAAAAAGTGCGGATCACGAGCGCGATGATCAGCGCGTGAAAAATCACGCGTCCGGTCTCGGCAATGCCGCCTTCCTTGCGCTTGGCCATTGAATTCACTGTCATCGGCCTATGGTCCATTGAGATCGCGCCCTGCGCCCTTCTAGCCGTTGACAAAGCAGGCCGCAATGAACGGCCGGTAAATTCGTGGAAGGCACGCAACGGGTATAGGTCGACAGATTCGGTTCATCATATCAATGCCTTAATGCGCCAACTGGCCCTCCCAAGCTGCTGCGGCAGCTGAACGCGTGGGATCAGGCGCTTGGAACTGCGCTGATGACCACCACAGCCTGAGCCATTGGGCCTTCGTCCGTAATCGTGAGATCGATGCGCGGCTCGTACCCTCCAGGCGTAACGGCATGCAGCCGCATCAGCGCCCCGCCGGTGAGCTTCATGGTCGGGCGGCCCGAAGGCAGATTCACCACCCCCATATCGCGCCAGAATACCCCTGCGCGCAGGCCGGTACCCAGGGCTTTCGCGCAGGCCTCCTTGGCGGCAAACCGTTTTGCATAGGTTTCGCCTTTCCTGGCACGGCGGTCTGCGGTAGCGCGTTCCGTGGCAGTGAAGATGCGGGTCAAAAACCTTTCGCCATGCCGCTCTATCGTCCGCTCGATGCGCCGCACATCGATCAGGTCGGACCCGATTCCGAGGATCACCCGCGCCCCCGATCCATGGCCGCTCGCATGGTTTTGACAGCAATTCCGAGCCCCGAATAGATTGCCTCTCCGATGAGGAAATGGCCGATATTCAGCTCGATGATTTGCGGCAGGGCAGCGATGGCTTCGGCCGTTTTGAAATCCAGTCCGTGTCCGGCGTGAACTTCGAGTCCCTCTCGCCGGGCAAGCTTTGCGCCCTCTTCAATCCGCCGCCACTCCGCTTCGGCGTCCGGCATACGATTTTCCGCAAGAGCATTGCACCAGGCGCCGGTGTGCAGCTCGATCACAGGGGCACCGACGACCACGGCTGTCTCGATTTGCGACCGCTCCGCAGCGATGAACAGCGACACTCGAATCCCGGCGCGCTTGAGCTCGGCGACGACCGGCCCAAGCTGCGCCCTCTGGCCGGCAACATCGAGCCCGCCTTCGGTCGTGCGCTCCTCGCGACGTTCCGGCACAAGGCAGGCGGCGTGCGGACGGGTCGCGACCGCGATGTGAACCATCTCATCGGTCGCCGCCATCTCCAGATTGAGGGGCTTGGGGATTTCCGCCTTCAGCCGCATGATATCCTCGTCGCGGATGTGCCGGCGATCCTCGCGCAGGTGCGCGGTAATGCCGTCGGCCCCGGCGTCGATCGCAATCTTTGCCGCTCGCACGGGATCGGGAGAAACGCCGCCACGCGCGTTGCGCACGGTCGCGACGTGATCGACATTCACACCAAGCCTAAGCATTCATGCGTTTACCCGCTCGGCATTGGCGACCACGTCTTTGGCCCGCAGCTGGGCGATGATCGAGTTAAGGTGCTTGATATCGAACACTTCGAGATCAATGGTCACAGACGTGAAATCGGGAGCCGATCGCTCCATGTGGATATTGTCGATATTTCCGTCATGATCGGCGATCACCTGAGCGACCTGGGCCAGAGATCCCGGCTCGTTCACGGTCTGCAGGACGATGCGCGCGGGAAAACGTTGCGGGGTGCGCTCTTCGACGTCCCAGCGCAGATCGAGCCAGCGCTCCGGTGCATCCTCGAAGTCCTTCAGTGCCGGAGATTGGATCGGATAGATCGTAACGCCCTCCCCGGCCGTCAGAATACCGACAATTCTGTCGCCCGGAACGGCGCCACCATTGGGAGCAAATCGCACCGGTAAATCGGTGTTGATGCCGCGGATCGGTATTGCAGCTCCGGCCTCACCGATACCCTTGACTGCCACCGACTTCGCCTTCTTGAGCCTGAACCAGCCACCTTCCGGTTTCGGCTGCTGGACGACAGCGGCGGCGCGCTCCTCCTTGTAGTCAGGGTACATGGCGCGCGCGACGTCCGCCGCGCGCATCTCGCCACGGCCCACAGCCGACATGACCTCTTCGACTGACGCGCGCGCCAGCCGCGGCAATGCGGCTTGAAGCTGTTCGTCCGAGTAGACGATCTTCGCCCGCTGGCATAGCCGCTCGACGATGCGACGGCCGAGTCCGGCATATTGCGTGCGCACCGCGGCCCGCGTGGCCCGCCGGATGGCGGCGCGTGCCTTGCCGGTGACCACGAGCGATTCCCAGGCGGCCGGTGGCGCGGTCTGCGCCTTGGATGTGATGATTTCGACTTCGTCGCCGCTCACGAGCTCCGATACCAGCGGGGCGATCTTTCCGTTGATCTTGCAGCCAACGGCCATGTTACCCACCCCGGTATGTACGGCGTAGGCAAAATCGATCGCGTTCGCCCGCCGCGGCAACGCGATCAACTTGCCTTTCGGAGTAAAGCAAAACACCTGGTCGTGGAACAGCTCGAGCTTGGTATGCTCGAGAAACTCTTCGGGGTTAGAGCCTTCTGCCAGCAGCTCGATTGTGCGACGTAGCCATGCATATGCGCTCGATTCGCGCGAGAGTAGCTCGGTTGGCGAGCCCAACCCGTCTTTATAAAGCGCATGCGCGGCAATTCCGTACTCGGCGATCTCATGCATCTCGCGGGTGCGGATTTGCAGCTCCACTCGCTGCCGGCTGGGGCCGATCACAGTTGTATGGATGGAATGATAGTCGTTCTGCTTCGGAGTGGAGATGTAGTCCTTGAACCGGCCCGGCACTACCGGCCAGCTCGTATGCACGGTACCGAGCGCCTCGTAGCATTGCGATACAGAGTCCACGATGACGCGGAACCCGAACACGTCGGAGAGCTGCTCGAAGCCGATCGACTTGCGCTCCATCTTTCGCCAGATCGAATACGCCCGTTTGCGTCGGCCTGAGACTTCGGCCTTGATGCCCCGATCGGAGAGCTTCTTGCCGAGTTGCTGGGCGATCTCCGCGACCAAATCTGTGCTCTTGCTCTCGAGCTCGTCGAGTCGCCCGCTCACGACCGTATAAGCCTCGGGATTGAGCTCACGAAATGCCAAGTCTTCGAGTTCCTCGCGCATCTCGTGCATTCCCATGCGTCCGGCAAGCGGGGCGTAGATGTCCAGCGTTTCCTCCGCCACGCGCCGACGTGCCTCCGAGGGCATGTGGGAAAGCGTGCGCATGTTGTGCAACCGATCCGCGAGCTTGATCAGCAACACGCGTACATCGTCCGCGATGGCCAACAGCAGCTTGCGCAGGTTCTCGGCCTGCTTTGCTTCCTTTGTGACGAGATCGAGCTTCTTGAGCTTGGTGAGGCCCTCGACCAGCGCACCGATGTCTTTGCCGAACATCTGGTCGATCTCGACCCGGGTGGCCGCAGTATCCTCGATAGTGTCGTGCAGCAACGCGGCCGCAATGGTGGCATCGTCGAGCTTGAGATCTGTCAGGATCGCGGCCACCTCCAGAGGATGGGAAAAGTAGGGGTCGCCGGACGCTCGCTTCTGTTCGCCATGGGCCCGCATGGCATAGACATACGCCCGATTGAGAAGCGGCTCGCTCGCCTTGGGATTGTAGCGTTTCACCCGCTCGATGAGATCATACTGCCGCATCATCGGCGGCTTAGCCGGCTTCCGTACTACTTTCGCTGCTGGATCAAATACTTGCGAGACGATGCTCAGACCGCGTCCAAGCGGGGGACGAGCCCGGGGCTGGTTTTGCATCCGTGGAAGGTCGTTCGAAGAACGCGCCATTTTGAAAGTCCTGCCCGCCCTCGCAGACACCGGCAGGTCCATTGTACAAGGATATCATGGCATTCGTTAACGCCCACAAGAGCGTCGCCGGCCGTAGCCACGGATTTGAACCCCAAAAAAAATTGCCCGGCACACAAGGGGCCAGGCCTCTCGAGAGATGAATATTCGAACCTAGGAGGAGAGCCCGAGGGGCGCAGCGATATGTGGGTCCTGCCGCTGGGCGTGTAGAATGGCAATCGGCCTCTCTTATTCTTCCTCTTCGGGCTGTTCTTCCGGTGGAGTAAGCCCTTCGAGACCCTTGAGCAACTCTTCCTCCGTCATGCGCTCGCCGGTAACCTCTGTATCGTCGGCCTCAATGGTGCCCCCAATGGAGCTGATGAGCGGTGGTCCTTCGGATTCGGGTTCATCGACTTCGACATATTTCTGCAGGGAG
>DASXIG010000505.1:0-2672 GCA_036498105.1 Xanthobacteraceae bacterium
CCGATGGACACTGCGGCAGCGTGCGCCGCAGCCATAGAAGCTTTCAGCAAGAATGAAATGGCACAGGAGTGAACCATGGCAATTCAGATTTCCCGCCGGCAGACATTGCAAGGGACGGCAGCCGTTATCGGCATGCTGCCGGTTCGGGCGGCGCTCGCCGCCGACACGGTCATCGGCTTCATCTATGTCGGGTCCCGCGACGACTACGGCTACAACCAGGCGCATGCCGCCGGTGCTGCTGCACTGAAAAAGGTCGCCGGCATCAAGGTGGTCGAGGAAGAGAAGGTGCCTGAGACCGATGCGGTCGAAAAAACCATGGAATCCATGATCAATCTCGATGGCGCCACGCTCCTCTTTCCCACATCCTATGGCTATTTCAACCCCCATGTCCTCAAGCTTGCCAAGAAATACCCGAAGGTGCGGTTCGAACACGCGGGCGGCTTATGGACGGACAAGGACCCTGCCAATGTCGGCAGCTATTTCGGCTACATCGATGAGGCGCAGCATGTCGCAGGAATCGTAGCCGGCGCCTCGACGAAATCCGGCAAGCTCGGATTCGTCGCGGCGAAGCCGATCCCGCAGCTTCTCCGCAACGTCAATGCCTTCATGCTTGGTGCGAAGCTCGCCAATCCGAACGCAACCCTGCAGGTGATATTCACAGGCGACTGGTCGATGCCGGTGAAAGAGGCGGAAGCGACCAACAGCCTGGTTGATGCCGGCGTCGACGTCATCACATGTCACGTCGACGGGCCGAAGACCGTCATGGAGAACGCCGCCCGCCGCGGCGCCATGATCTCCAGCTATCACGTGAACGCGGCGCCGCTCGCGCCGGAGGCGCATCTCACCGGTGCGGAGTGGAACTGGGAGGTGCTTTACCCGCGTTTTGCGCGGATGTTCACCAGCGGCGAGACAATCCCGAACTTTTATCGCGGCGGCCTGAAGGAAGGCCTGGTCAAGGTTGCGCCCTACGGACCGAAGGTCTCCGAGGCTGCCCGCAAGCAGGCCGATGACGTCAAGGCCAAACTCACCGCCGGCGATTACGTCATCTACAAGGGACCGATCAAGGACAACAAGGGCAATGTCGTGATTGCCGCCGGCGTCAATCGCGGTCAGACCGACCCTGAGCTTGAGAAGATGAACTATCTGGTAGAGGGAGTGATCGGAGCGACTTCGTGAAGGCCGACGTTCGGCCGGCGACGCAAGACAAGCTCGAGTATCTGCAAGCGGAGTGGAGCGATCGGCTCAGGGGCGCAGCTGAATACGTCGTAATTCCCGCGCTCGCGCTTGCTGCGTCACTCGCGGCGTTCGGGATTTTCATAGCTCTGTTCGGCAAGGATCCGGCTGACCTCTATTTCTACATGTACCAGGGGGCCTTCGGCACCTGGTTCTCATGGCAGAACACGTTGAGCCGCGCGGCACCGGTCATTCTCACGGCGCTGTGCACAGCGCTGCCGGCGCAGCTCGGTCTCGTGATCATCGGCGGGGAAGGCGCGCTGCTGGTCGGCGCACTCGCCGCCACATCGGCGGCGCTCATGCTTCCGAGTGCGCCGCCGATCGCCGTGCAGCTCGCGATGGCGTTCGCCGGCATGGCCGCGGGGGGTGCTTGGATTGCGTTATCCGGGGCCTTGCAGCACTACCGCGGGGTCAACGAGACGATCTCCAGCCTGCTGCTCGTCTATATCGCGCTCGCGATCCTCAATCATCTGGTCGAGGGGCCGATGCGCGATCCGGAAAGCCTGAACAAGCCGTCGACGCACGAGATCGGTGCCGCCAACATGATCGGCACCATTCCCGGTCTTGATGTGCACTGGGGCCTCGCATTCGGGATCGTTGCGGCGGTGCTTGCCTACATCCTGATTTTTCACACCGTATTCGGTTTCGCCGCACGCATCGCCGGCGGCAATGTGCGCGCGGCGAAAGTGGTCGGTCTCGGGGTTGGAAGGCTCATTCTCATCTCCTGCTTTCTTGCCGGAGCCGCGGCAGGGCTTGCGGGGATGGTCGAGGTAGCGGCGGTGCAGGGCCGCACCAATGCCAATCTCGCCGCCGGTTACGGCTTCACCGGGATCCTGGTGGCGTTTCTCGCCCGGCATAACCCGCTCGCAATCATTCCGGTCGCAATCCTGCTGGGCGGGATCAACGCCAGCGGGGGCCTGCTGCAGCGCCGGCTGGGCCTGCCCGACGCATCAGTGCTGGTCCTGCAAGGCATGATCTTCATCTCGGTGCTGGCGAGCGAGACGCTGTACGGGCGTATCGGCTTTTTCCGGCGGGGAGCGTGACAATGACGGATGTGGGCTGGTGGGTCGTACCCGTCGCCGTGATCGGCGGGGCGCTGCGCGTGAGCACGCCGTTTCTGTTCGTAAGCCTCGGCGAATGCATCACCGAGCGCTCGGGCCGCATCAACCTCGGGCTTGAGGGCATCCTGGTGATGGGCGCAATGTGCGCCTACGGTACCTCGTATCTGACCGGCTCGCCCTGGCTCGGCGTGCTCGCGGCCGGCGTCTCCGGCGCGTTGCTCGGCATCGTGCATGCGGCGATCTGCGGACTGCCGCGCGTCAACGACATCGCGGTGGGCATCGCGTTGATGCTGTTTGGCACGGGCTTGGCGTTCTATCTCGGCAAGCCGCTCATTGAGCCGACCGCAGCCATCCTCCCGGCGATCGACTTCGGGTCCT
>DASXIG010000506.1:0-4458 GCA_036498105.1 Xanthobacteraceae bacterium
GCCGCGTAGGCTCACGTCGTAAACGACCCGGCCGCGCGCGAAGGAGAGTGCTATGTCAATTCGACCCGTCAAAAGAATTGTTCAGTCCATGCCTGCAATCGAGGGCGCAGGGGTGAAGCTGCGCCGCGCCTTCGGCTTCGGCGAGACCGGCGAGTTCGATCCGTTCCTGCTGCTCGACGATTTTCGCAACGATCGCCCCGAAGACTACCGCGCCGGTTTCCCCTGGCATCCCCATCGCGGCATCGAGACGATTACCTACGTGCTTGCCGGCACGGTCGAGCACGGCGACAGCCTCGGCAATCGCGGCCAGCTCGGCGCCGGCGATGTGCAATGGATGACCGCCGGCAGCGGGATTCTCCACCAGGAAATGCCGCAAGGCGATGCCCAGGGCCGCATGCACGGGTTTCAGCTGTGGGCGAACCTGCCTTCCTCGCTCAAGATGACGGCGCCGCGCTATCAGGACATCAAGGGGGAAGAAATTGCCGAGATCGTTGACGACGACGGCACCCGCGTGCGCGTGATTTGCGGCGAGCTCTGGGGCAAGCGCGGCCCGGTCGAAGGGGTCGCTGCCGATCCCCGCTACCTCGACGTTTACGTCCCGGCGCGCCGGTGCAAGACCTTGCCGGTCGAGACCGGGCGGCATGCCTTTGCCTACGTGTTCGACGGTTCCGGCAGCTTCCGTTCGGCATCGGAGCCGTTCGGGGTGCTCACCGAGAAGGAGGGCAATGGCGCAGACGCGCTCGTTCGCGAGCGCACCGGCAACCGCTCGCTCGTCCTCTTCGACAGCGGCGACGAGGTGACCGTCACCGCCGGGGAGGAAGGCATCCGCTTCCTGCTCGTGTCGGGCAAGCCGATCGAGGAGCCGGTCGCGTGGTATGGTCCGATCGTGATGAACACCCAGGCGGAGCTCCAGCAGGCCGTTGCCGAGCTGCGTGACGGCAGTTTTATCAGGCGGTAGCTTGTAGGGTGCGCAAAGGAGCCGGCGCGTAGCGCCGGCGCAGTCAAGCTTGCGCAGACTGCGTAAACTTGTCTGCGTGCGCACGGCGCGCGAAAGAGTGCGCGCCTTTGCGCACCCTACGGTTCACTGTCTTCTGAAAATGATTTAGACTCCCCTCCGAGTGCAGCCCCGGACCGGGAGGAAATCGCCATGGATCTCATCGCCGATCGCGGCCGGCGCGTTGCCGTCGAAGAGCTCAACACCAGCCGTCTGCTCGCGCACGCCAGAAAGCAGGCGCAACAGCGAAAGCTCGACGACGTGCTGATCGTCGATGTCGACGCCCATCATTACGAGAACGAGTGCGTGGACGAGTTCCTGCCCTTCATGGAGAACGACGTCCTGCGGCAGCTCACCATTTCCGGACGCAGCAAGGGCCGCGGCACCGCCATTCCAAGCCCCGCGACGGGCTTTCAGGACATGGGCGGGCGCATCACCCGCTATCCCCTGCGCGCAACGGAAAAGACGGCGCAGGGACACACGCGCGACGTCGAGCTCGGGCAGCGCTGGATGGATGCGATGAGCGTCGATTACTCGTGCCTGTTTCCAACCTTGATGCTGGCTATCGGGCTTCACCCCGATATCCAGATGGAGGTCGAGCTGTGCTGGGCCTACAATCGCTGGCTCACGGAAAAGGCGCTGCCGGAAGCGGGCGGGCGCCTGTACTCCATGCTGACGCTGCCGCTCTCCGATCCCGACGCCTCGATGCGCCAGATCGAGGCCTTCGGCGCGCGCAAATACGTGACCGGCTTCATGATCACCTGCGTGCGCGCGCTGCCCATTCATCACAACGCGCATATGAAGATATTCCGCGCGCTGGAAGAGCGCGGGCTTGCGCTCTCCTTCCATTCCGCCATCAACCCGATGGAGCCCGTGTTCAAGAGCCTCAATCGTTTCGCCTCGGTGCACGGGCTGGGTTTTCCCTTCTACAACATCCTGCATGCGACCAATTGGGTCACCAACGGGCTGGGCGAACGCTTCCCCAAGCTCCCGGTGATCTGGATCGAGGGAGGGATCGCCTGGGTTCCGTTCCTGATGCAGCGACTCGACCACGAATACATGCTGCGCAGCTCGGAGTACCCGCTGCTGAAGAAGAAGCCGAGCGATTACATGCGCGACATGTACTATGCCTCTCAGCCCATGGAAGCGGAGAACCTGCGGGCATTGGAGTGCACGCTGGAAATGATCAACGCGGAGACGCAGCTGCTCTACGCATCCGATTATCCGCATTGGGACTTCGACCTGCCCTGCCGGGTCTGGGATCTTCCTTTCCTCTCGGAAAACGCCAGACACAACATCCTCGGCGGCACCGCGGCGCGGCTGTTCAAGTTGCCGCCGCGCACCGAGGAGCAGAGAAAGAATCTGCAGCGGTTCGGCAATCTCGCCGCGTAATCTCGTTTGTGGCCCCTGGGTCCCGGATCTCGTTCAGCTCGCGCAAGAGCGCTCGCTTCGCTCGTCCGGGACACGAGACAACTTCGTGTCCCGGACAACCCCGGGCTTGACCCGGGGGAAGATCCGGGACCCAGGGGCCATGTGAAGGACCTGAATGCTCGGGGCGTTTTCCGCACGCGCAGGGACATGGGCCCCATCGTCGCCTGCCTGCTCGCCGGCGCGCTGCTGGCTGCCCCGGCATACGCGCAGACCGGGATTGAGGAGTTCTATCGCGGTCGCCAAATCAATCTGATCATCGGCTACGGGCCCGGTGGCGGCTACGACATGATCGCGCGCCTGCTCGCGCGCCATCTCGGCCGCCACCTGCCCGGTCGCCCGACCATCGTCGCACAGAACATGCCCGGCGCCGGCAGCCTGCGCGCGGTCAATTATCTCTATTCCGTCGCGCCCAGGGACGGCACGGCCTTCGGCACGTTCGGCAGCGACATAGCGCTGATCGCGCTGATCGGCGGTAACGCCGGTGTCCAACTCGATCCACGGAAATTCACCTGGCTCGGTTCCTCGTCGAGCTTTGCCGGCGATGCTTATATCCTGATGGTGCGTCCTGATGCGGCGGCCGGATCGATCGCCGAGGCGCGCCGCCACGGCGGTCCGCCGCTGGTGCTCGCCGGCACCGGCGAGGGTGCGCGCGACGGCGATGTTCCGAAGATCCTGCGCGACGCACTGGCGCTCAACATCAAGCAGGTCCTCGGTTACCCCGACACGCCCTCGATCTTCCTTGCGGTCGAGCGCGGCGAGGTCGACGGCCGCACCTTTGATTTCTCCTCGGTCAAATCCAACCGGCCGCAGTGGCTGCGGCCGGACAGCGGTTTTCACGTCCTCCTGCAATTCGCGCGCGTCGCGCGGCACCCCGAGCTGGCAGATGTGCCGACCGCGCGCGAGCTCGCGACCGGCGCTGCCGGACGCGCCCTCATCGAGCTCGCGGAAACCCCGCTCCTGACCATGGCACGGCCGTTTGCGGCGCCGCCTGGCGTGCCGGAAGAGCGCGCCGAGGCGCTGCGCCGCGCCTTCCTTGCCGCGCATCGCGATCCTGCATTCCGCGCAGAAGCGCAGACGCTCGGTCTCGACATCAGCCCGCTCGATGCAGACGGCGTGATGCGGGGCATCGAGCAGATGGCGCATGCTTCGCCGCAGGCGCTCGACTACATGCGAAGGCTGTTCGCGGTCCACAAGGGCGGCTAGCTTTTTGGGATGGAGAAGATATCGCGCCGGCGCGCCGCGGCCTTGCTCATCGCTCCCGCCGGCTCGCTGCCGCCGCCGGCGCTGCAGCGCGCAGGCGCGGCGCCCGCTTCGGAATACCCGCAGCGCGCGGTCAAGATCATTGTCTCGGCGCCCGCCGGCGGCGGGCTCGACATCGCGGCGCGCGTGATTGCCGATCGGCTCTCCGCCATGTGGGGACAGCCGTTCGTGGTGGAGAACCGGCCGGGCGCCGGCGGCAATCTCGGTGCCGAGGCCGTGTTCCAGGCCGAGCCTGACGGCTACACCTTGCTGGCGGCGCAGCCGGGACCGCTGACGACCAACGTGCGGCTCTACAAGAAGCTCAATTTCGATCCGGCCGCGTTCGAGCCGCTCGCCGTCATGACCTCGATCCCGAACACGCTGGTGGTGCGCGCCGACTTTCCCGCCGACACGCTTGCGCAACTGATCGCGTATGCCCGGGCCAATCCGGGAAAAATAAATTTCGGCTCGCAAGGGGTTGGCACCACGCCGCATCTCACCGGGGAATTGTTTGCGCGCGTCACGGGAACGAGCCTGGTGCATGTGCCGTATCGCGGCACCGCGCAGGCCGTGAACGATCTGATCGCGGGCCATCTCGACATGCTGTTCTTCCAGCTCGACTCCGTGCGCGAGCAGTACCGGGCCGGCCGGGCCAAGATGCTGGCGGTTGGGACCGCGCAACGCGTCCCCGCGGTGCCTGAAGTGCCGACCATGGCCGAAGCGGGACTTGCCGGCTTCCGCTCCGACACCTGGAACGCGCTCGCGGCGCCGCCCCGGACGTCGGCCGCGATCAC
>DASXIG010000507.1:0-2218 GCA_036498105.1 Xanthobacteraceae bacterium
GCTCCGGTTGGAAAGGGTGAACTGAAGCTCGTAGCAGTCCCGCGGCAGGCCGTCCTGGACGATGATCTCCAGGCGGCCCTGGCCGAAGGCGCCGCGCTGCTGCTTGTTGGCAAGCACGCTGTGGAGCGACGACATGCTCGAGGCGAGGTCGGTGATGTTCTTCTGGGCATGATCGATGACGGCGAGCCGCTCGTTGAGCTTCTGCAGGCTCTCGAGCGTGTGCTGGCGGCTCGTCGTCATGGATTGGCTGAGATGATGGCCGACCGAATCGAGTCGCTCGTTGACGGCGCGGTGAAGCTCGGCCTGCCGCCCGGCGAGCATGTCGCGCATGGAGTCAATGCGAACGCCCGTTTCCGACTGCAGCCGTGCGAGCTCGCCCAGATGATGGTCGAAGGCCTGCCGGTCGCGGCGGCGCAACCCATGGATGACAGCGAGCGTGACGCCGGCTGTAGCGGCCATCGCGGCGATCAGCATGAGGATCATGCCGGGAAAGGAGAGGGGGTCGCCCATCAGGTGGCCAGCTTACAGCGATTCGGGTTGCGGAACGAAAGCAGAACCCACAGACGGATGCAAGGCCCGGAGAGGCCCGGAGCGGCTCGATTTGCAAGCAGATCCATTGGATTGACCGGCTTGGGACGACCGCTTACATCGCGGCCATGGCGCTGCGCGAGATTCTCATCCTGCCGGACAAGCGGCTCCGGAAAGTTTCCGAGCCGGTCAAAAAGATCGACGCGGGGGTCCGCAAGCTGGTCGAGGACATGTTCGAGACCATGTACGACGCGCCCGGCATCGGGCTTGCCGCCATCCAGATCGGGACCGGCAAGCGCGTGGTCACCATGGACCTCGCCAAGAAGGACGATCCGAAGAACCCGCAGGTGTTCATCAACCCGGAGATCGTGTGGTCCTCTGACGACAAGTCGATCTACGAGGAGGGCTGCCTGTCGATCCCGGAGACCTACGACGACGTCGAACGTCCGGCCCAGGTCAAGGTGAGATATCTCGATCTCGAAGGCGAGCCGCACGAGATCGAAGCCAACGGCCTTCTTGCCACCTGCCTCCAGCACGAGGTCGATCACCTCAACGGCATCTTGTTCATCGATCATCTTTCCCGGCTCAAGCGCGAGCGCATCATCAAGAAATTCACCAAGGCCGCCAAACGGATTTCGGAGCCAACCGGCTAATTGGAACAAGATCGCGCTATGTCAGACCTCTTGATCCGCAACATTGATTTTCATCTCTTGAGCCGTCTGCGGGCGAGTGCTCGCGATCATGGGCGCAGCGTTTCAGAAGAAGCTCAAGTGCTGCTCAGGAAGGCACTGCGGAAGCCGATCAAACAGCGCAGAATGGGAGATGCGTTGATGGCATTGATTCCGGCCAGAGGCGATGACCTTGTGTTCGAAATTTCTGACTATGCGAGCACCCCGCCGGATTTCTCTGAATAACGTTTTTCGCTTCTACTAAGCTGCCTTCGCGTGTCTGTGGCTCATCGCCAGGAAAATGTCGCTGCGCATCGTGTTCATGGGAACGCCGGAATTCGCGGTCCCCACGCTTCTCGAGATCGTCGGCCGCGGGCACGAGGTCGTTGCCGTCTATACCCGCGCCGCCAAGCCGGGCGGACGGCGCGGCCTGGAAGTGATCCCAAGCCCGGTGGAACGCGAGGCGCGCCGCTTCGGGCTGAAGGTGCACACGCCCAAAACTTTGCGCTCCGCGAATGAGCCTCTGCGCTCCGCGAATGAGCCTCTGCGCTCCGTGCAGGAAGCGGACATCGCGCGCACATTTGCGGCGGACGTCGCGGTGGTGGTCGCCTATGGGCTGATCCTGCCGCAGCCGATCCTCGCGAGTTTTCCGCTGGGTGCGTTCAATCTTCACGCCTCTCTGCTGCCGCGCTGGCGCGGGGCTGCGCCGATCCAGCGCGCCATCATGGCAGGCGACCAGGAGACCGGGGTGATGGTGATGAAGATGGAGGAAGGCCTCGACACCGGGCCCATCGCCATGGCCGAACGCGTGCCGATCGAAGCCGACGCGACCGCGGGCGACCTGCACGACCGGCTTGCCCGGCTGGGCGCGGACTTGATGGTACGGGCGCTCGCGGCGCTCGAGCGCGGCTCGCTGACGCTCACCCCGCAGCCGCAAACGGGAATGACCTATGCGCGCAAGATCGAGAAGGAGGAAGCCCGCATCGCCTGGGCACACCCGTGGCAGGAGGTGCACGATCAGA
>DASXIG010000508.1:0-2291 GCA_036498105.1 Xanthobacteraceae bacterium
GATGCCGATCGATGTGCTGGCTCTGCCGCCAGGGCGCCAGCGCTATGCGCTGTTCACGAATTCCGCGGGCGGCATCCTCGACGACTGCATGATCGCCAATCTCGGCGACCATTTCCTGCTGGTCGTCAACGCCGCGCGCAAGGATGACGACGAGGCGCACCTGCGCGCCGCGCTTTCAGGAAGCTGCAGCATCGAGCGTCGGGACGATCGCGCGCTCTTCGCACTGCAAGGACCGCGCGCGGAGGAGGTGTTGGCGCGCCTTGCTCCCGCGGTCGCGCGCATGCGCTTCATGGACGTGCGCCGGGAAAAAATCATAGGCGCGGATTGTATCGTCTCGCGGTCCGGTTACACCGGCGAGGACGGATTCGAGATCAGCATTCCGGCGGCGCAGGCGGAAGCGCTCGCGCGCAAGCTCCTGGAAGACAGTGCCGTCGTCCCGGTCGGGCTCGGCGCGCGCGACAGCCTTCGGCTCGAAGCGGGCCTTCCGCTCTACGGCTCCGACCTCGATGCGAGCACGACGCCCGTCGAGGCGGGCCTCGTATGGGCGATCCAGAACAGCCGGCGCCCCGGCGGGGCGCGCGTGGGCGCCTTTCCCGGGGCCGACGCGATTCTGCATCAGCTCGTCTGCGGCAGCGCGCGGGCGCGCGTGGGGCTGCGCTCGCGGGAGCGCACTCCGGTGCGCGGCGGCAGCCGGCTTTATGCCGACGCGCAAGCGCAGGCGCCGCTCGGCGAAGTGACATCCGGCGGCTTCGGCCCGAGCGTGAACGCGCCGGTCGCCATGGGCTATGTCGCGCGGGAAGCGTCCGCGCCGGGCACCGTGGTGCTCGCCGACGTTCGCGGCAAACGCGTTCCCGTGGAGGTGAGCGCGCTGCCTTTCGTCAGGCTCAACTACAAGCGGGGGTAAGTGATGAGCGAGACCTTGAAATTCACCAAGGATCACGAGTGGCTGCGCATCGACGGCGAGATCGCCACCATCGGGATCACGCCCTATGCGCAGGAGCAGCTCGGCGATCTCGTGTTCGTCGAGCTGCCGGCGACTGGCCGCGAGCTCGAACGCGGCGCGGCCGCCGCGGTGGTCGAATCGGTCAAGGCTGCCTCCGACGTCTATGCCCCGATCAGCGGCGAGATTGTCGAGGTGAACGACATCGTCGTGAACAAGCCGAGCCTGGTGAATTCCGATCCCATGGGGGAAGGCTGGCTGTTCAAGGTCAGGATCGCGGACGATTCCGAAATCGAGGGGCTGATGAACGAGGAAACATATCAGACGCTGATCGGATGATTGGAAGGTCGATGCGATGACGACAGATGCCGGCTTCGTCGATGTGCTGGAGCAGAACGAGTTCGCCGGGCGGCATATCGGCCCGACGCCCGCCGATCTGCCCGAGATGCTGAAAGCGATCGGGGCAGCGAGCCTCGACGAGCTGATTGCGCAGACCGTGTCGGAGAGCATCCGCCAGCGCGAGCCGCTCGATCTCGGCGCGCCGCTCACCGAGCGCGAGGCCTTGGCGAAGCTGCGCGCGCTTGCGAGCAAGAACAAAGTGCTGACCTCGCTCATCGGGCAGGGCTATTACGGCACCATTACGCCCGCGGTGATCCAGCGCAACATCCTGGAGAACCCGGCCTGGTACACAGCCTATACGCCGTATCAATCCGAGATCAGCCAGGGCCGTCTGGAAGCGCTGCTCAACTTTCAGACCATGGTCGCCGACCTCACCGGGCTCGAGATCGCAAACGCGTCGCTGCTCGACGAGGCCACCGCCGCGGCCGAGGCCATGGCCATGGCGCGCCGGGTCGCGCGCTCGCAGGCTTCAGCGTTCTTCGTCGATCGGGACTGCCATCCGCAGACCATTGCCGTGGTGCGCACCCGCGCCGAGCCGCTCGGCTGGCAAATCATTGTCGGCGATCCGCTGGTCGATCTCCATCCGAACGCGGTGTTTGGCACGCTGCTGCAGTATCCGGGTTCCTGCGGCGCCATCCGGGATTTCCGACCCGCCATCTCCGCGCTCCATGCTGCCGGTGCGGTGGCCGTCATGGCCGCCGATCCCTTGGCGCTCACGCTGCTCACCCCACCCGGCGAGCTCGGCGCCGACATCGCCGTCGGCTCGACGCAGCGCTTCGGCGTGCCCATGGGGTACGGCGGCCCGCATGCGGCCTACATCGCGACCCGGGCGGTGCACCAGCGCGCGCTCCCCGGCCGCATCGTGGGGGTGTCGGTCGACAGCCGCGGCCGCACCGCCTACCGGCTCGCGCTGCAAACCCGCGAGCAGCACATCCGCCGGGAGAAGGCGACC
>DASXIG010000509.1:0-12287 GCA_036498105.1 Xanthobacteraceae bacterium
GATAACTTGCTCGCCCTGCTCGACTCCATCGTCCACTTCCAGCTGCGTACCCAGATCGCGCGCAACCGACACCTTGCGGATATGCGCCGTGCCGCCATCGATCACGGCGATCTGCGCGCCGTTCTGATTGAAAATGAGGGCATCCGCCGGCACCAGAAAGGATGGCGTCTTGCGCGGAATGTGGAGGTCGATGATGCAGTAGCTGCCGGGCTGCAATGCACCGTCCGGGTTCGGAATGTCGATCTCGGTCAGCAGCGTCCTTGTGCCCGCCTCCAGCGCTTCCGCGATCCGGGTCACCTTGCCGGGGAAAGTGCGACGCGGGATTTCGGGAACCCGCACGACGGCATCAACCCCGGGACGTAACCCGAATGCGGAATCCTGCGGCACGTAAACCTGCGCGCGGATCACGTTGCTCTGCATGACGGTGAAGAGGAGTGTGCCGCTTGTGGTGTCCGCGTGCAGCAGGTCGCCCACCTCGACGTTGCGCTGCGTAACCACGCCGTCGAAGGGCGCGACGACGCGCTGATAGGCCTTCTGCTGATGGAGCACCTGCAATTGCGCCTCCTGCGCCGTCACATTGGCCAGCGCGACACCGAGCGCGGCCTCGCGCGCCGCGAGCGTGAAACGGTCGACATCGCCTTGCTGCTTAGTCACCCAGCCTTTCTCGACCAGCCCTCTGTCGCGGTCCCAGGTCACCTGCGCCAGGTTCCTGTTTGCATGCGCCTGCTCGACGGCAGCCCGGAGCTGGACCAGCGTGGCCTCGGCCTGCGCGATCTGATGGTCGAGCTCGGGCGCGACGATCTCGACCAGCAACTGTCCCGCTTTCACCCGATCGCCAATGTCGACGTAGCGCTTGTCGATATATCCGCTCGCGCGAGCAAACATGTTCGCAACCGAGAACGCGGAGGCGGTCGCGGGTAAAGAGACGAGCACGGTAGCCTCGCTCGGCTGCACGGTAGCTACGCGCACGCTTGGTACGAAATCACGAATCTGCTCGGCGGTCGCCATGACCTGCCGCTGCTGGGAATAGGAGCGGGATGCGCCCAGAGCCAGGCCCCCGGCGAGCAACAAGAACGCGCCTAACCCGAACAGAAGGCCACTGCGTCGGCGCCGAGGATCCGGGCGGTCCGCCGGCGCCTCCACGCTTGTGCAATGGACCCGCGGTTCATGCTCAGGATCGCGGCTATGGATCTCATGCATCGGGAAGCTCCTTGAACACGCCATAAGCGGGCTTGCCGTCGTTGCGCTTGCGCAGCATGGCAAACAAATACGGGACAATCAGCAGGGTTGTTGGCGTCGCGAACAGCAGGCCCCCAATCACCGCGCGCGCCAGCGCCGCATTCTGCTCCTCGCCGGCGCCGCCGATTGCCATGGGGATCATGCCGACAATCATGGCCGATGCCGTCATCAGCACGGGTCGAATCCGGGTATGTCCCGCATCGATCGCCGCCTCGAACGCCGTCCTTCCGGCAAGCTGCTGCTCCCGCGCGAAGGTGACGAGCAGAATGGAATTTGCGGAGGCAACGCCGACCGACATGATGGCACCCATCAGCGAAGGGACGCTCAAGCTGGTCCCGGTGATAAACAGCATGGTCACAATTCCACACAGCGTTGCCGGAAGTGCCAGGATCACGACGAACGGATCACCAAAGTTCTGATAATTCACGAGCATGAGCAGATAGACCAGCACGGCGGCGAACAACAATCCGAAGCCGAGATTTCTGAAGGAGTCCTGCATGCTCTGAATCTGGCCGCGAACCTCGATTGAATTTCCCGGCTTCAGCTGTTGTTGCAGCTCTGCGACGATTTTGCCGATCTCTTGCGAGACGCCGCCGAGGTCGCGACCCTGCACGCTGGTATACACGTCATAAGCCGGCTGAATGTTGGTCTGATTCAGATTGGTCGGCACGCTTTCGCGGCTGAATTTGGCGACATTGCTCAGCAATCCTGGCACCGGAGAACCGGTGGAAGAGATTTTGGTCGCAATAGGCGTGTTGCCGACTTCGCCCAGGGAGCTCACCTGACGCTGCGGTGTCTGCACCGTGATGTAATACGGAATTCCGGATGTTGGATCGGTCCAGAAGTTCGGCGTGACCTGGGCGGAAGAGCTCAGGCTTATATCGACGTCATTGGCGATGCTCTGCGCGTTCAGCCCGAACTGCAGTGCACGCGCACGATCGATTTCGGCCATGAATCCCGGACCATCGATTTCCTGTTGAAGATGGGCATCGACAATTCCAGGAATGGCGGCAATACGCCGTCGCAGCTCCTGCGCAACCCGCAGGTTGGTCGCGCGGTCCCGTCCAACGGTCCTCACGTCGATCTGCGCCGGCAGTCCGAAATTGAGGATCTGGGTAACCATGTCGGCAGCCTGAAAATAGAATGTCACTTCCGGGAATGCGGTCGAGAGCACCTCGCGCAGCTTGCGGACGTAGCCGGCGGTCGGCGCGTGCCCCTCTTTGAGTGCGACCAGGATCACACCGTCATTGGAGGCGATGGTCGAACCATCGGTGAAGGCCAGGTTGTACGTACGTTGAGGTACTCCGATGTCGTCGACGATGAGATCCCGCTCCCGTTCGGGAATGGCCTCCCGAATCTTGTCCTCGACCGCCTGGAAAACAGCTTCGGTCGCTTCGATCCGGGTGCCGGCAGGTGCGCGAACGTGGAGCTTGATCTGCCCTCCGTCGATGGCCGGAAAGAAATCGCGACCGGTCAGCATCAACATCACTGCTCCTAACGCAATGATCAGGACGGCCGCGATCGGCACAATGAATCGCCGCGTGAGCAGCGCCGTGAGCACATCGACATAACCTTTGCGCAGGCGCTCGAATCCGCGTTCGAATCCGCTGTGAAGGCGCGCAAACCAGCCTCTCGATCCGCCGGTTTCAGCATGGTGCTCGCCCTGGAGCAGCAGGCCGATCATGATCGGAGTGAGCGTCCTCGACAGGCCGTAGGAAGCGAGCATTGCGAACACGACAGCGAGCCCGAGCGGGGTGAACAGGAACTTGGCCGGTCCCTCCAGGAACACCACGGACGTAAACACGCAGCTGATGGCGAGCGTGGACACCAGCGTCGGGACGGCAATCCCGGCCGAGCCGTGCAGCGTTGCTGCGGCCAAGCTCATTCCTTCCTCGGCGCGCAGCCGGTGCGTGTTCTCGATGGTCACCGTTGAATCGTCGACCAGGATGCCGACTGCCAGCGCCATCCCGCCGAGCGTCATCGTATTGATCGTTTCCCCGAGGAAGTGGAGGACGACAATCGACGTCAGGATCGAAAGCGGAATCGAGATCATGACGATGAGGGTCGACCGCCAGGATCCGAGGAACAGCAGGATCATCAGCGCAGTGAGCCCGGCTGCGATGGCGCCTTCCCGGACCACGCTCGCGACCGCTGCCGAGACGAGCTTCGCCTGATCGAACAATTCGTTGATGGTGAGACCGGGGGGAGCCGCCGCGCGCGCGACCTCCAAAACTTTTCTCACCCCCTTCACGACGGCAAGCGTCGAAGCGTTGCCGTTCTTGATTACGCTCAACAGAACAGAGCGTTCGCCGTTCTGGCGCACAATATTTTGCTGCACTGCCGAGGCATCACGGACCTGTCCGATATCCTTGAGAAAGACGGTTGCGCGATTGGCGAACTTGACCGGAATATTATTGAGAGCTTCGATTGTCGTGGGCATCGCATTGGTGCGCACCGTGTATTGCTTCTCGCCGATCTTGGCCAACCCTGATGGCAGTGTCAGGTTCTCGGCGTTGACCGCGTTGACGACATCCGTCGGTGTCAGGCCCTTGGCCTGTAGCTTTACTGGATCGATATCAACCATGATCTGCCGGTATTTTCCTCCGTCCGGGGTCGGGAACGTGACGCCTGGGACAGGGGCCAGCTGCTGGCGCAGGTTGTAGTAGCCGTAATCGTAAAGCTTCTGCTCATTGAGATTGTCGGAAGCCAGGCTGAGCTGCAGGACCGGAATGCTCGACGCGTTGTAGCTCACGACTATCGGCGCCTGTATTCCGGTCGGCAGCAGCACGCGGATATAATTCGTCGCGGAGACGATCTGTGCGATTGCCAGATCGATATTGACGTCGGGTTGAAAGAAGATCTTCTGGACGGAAATGCCATTGAGCGTCTGCGCTTCCATATTCTTGATGCCGGACACGCTCGTGCTGATCGCGTACTGGCTGTAGGTGCTTACGCGCTGCTCCATCTCCGGCGTGCTCAGGCCTGTGTACTGCCAGATGACATTGACGACCGGAATGTTGATCTCCGGGAAGATATCGATCGGCATGACGGCGATCGACGATAATCCGAGAAACAGAATCAGCGCAGCCAGGCCGTAGAATGTGTACGGGAATCTCAACGCAAATCGAACAATTCCCATGGCTATGCTCCCATCTCAGCCGTTGTACCGGATTGTGAATACGCGAGGCCGGTTCAAGTTGCGCACGCATGTGAGAGTATGTACACCTAATTTGCCGGAAATATGCTCTCGACGCGAGCGCATTCGAATTAGCCTTTCGCAGCTTCGGTTAGGGTGTGAGCTCGCTCGCTCCGATGGCCTTGGTGCCTCTATCACACGTGCGCGACGACGTTGGCGCGCTGCGCCTCGCCTTGCCCGAAGGAGATGTTCTCGCCGGGAACCTCGTAAATCGTGATCAGCATGTCGTCCGGCGACACGCCCGCTGCCGCGGCGACGCGCGTGTTGATGTCCTTCAACAGTTTAAGCCGCGTCTCCTTCGGTCGCCCCTGGATGAAAGTGAGATCGAGAATGATCAGATCGTCGGTGTAATTCATCCCGACGAACGAAGGCGTGTGGAGAAGCCGGTTCTTCGGCAGCTCGAAGATCAGCTGGTAGAAGTCCTCGGGCGGCACACGAAGCGTGTTGATCAAGGCCGCCTGTATGGCGCCCGATACCTCGGCAATGCGGCCTTGGTCGTAGCGGCCTTTGACGACGTGGATTTTTGCAAGCGGCATGACATGGTCTCCTTTTCACCTGCGGGTTTTCAATCCAGGGATTTCATCCTCAACGAGACATCTACTGAAACCAGCCCGCCATGCTGGCGTGATGAGGTTCGCCACCGTGACGATCGCGCAATGCGTAGAGGCTGCTGGTGCCAGCCCACAGGGTGGTCGCACCCAGGCGGCGGTTCGGGTAGCGCTTGAGCATACCGTCGAAGAAGTCGCGTGCTGTGCTGTTTTTCAGCAGCAGGTCGTCGGCATCGTCGAGGTACTGGCGCGTTTCGGCAATGACGCGGTCAGCGTCGTCATCAAGGTCCTTGTTCTTGTGGCCGGCGACGATCCAGCGCGGTCGTAGAGCCTTAACGGCGGCAATGGCCCTGCGCCAAGCGTCACGGCCTCCGTTCGCCGATTCGCCGAGGTACTGGTGGACGCCGTTGTAGATCACGTCGCCCGCCGCGACGAGGTCCAGATCGGGCACGTAGAGCACGCTACTTTCGTCGGTATCGCTGTGACCGACCTCGATGATGAGAAGGTCATGCCCCTCCAGGGTAAAGCGGTTATCGGGCACGGTGACCGCGGTGACCGGAGATGGCGGGATCTGCGCGGGCCACAGCTTGTCCCAGAAGACCGCGCGGACGGACACATGCAGGCGCATCTGCTCAATCGTGCCCGCGGAGGCCACCACCTGCGCGCCGAACCGGTCGGCCAGCACACCGGCGGTGAACCAGTGGTCACCGTGGCCGTGCGTGGCGAATATGTGGGTGAGCTTCTTGCCGCTGGCCTCAACCCAATCACCGACCGCCTTTGCCTGCTCGATGGTCAAAGGCGGGTCCACGAGCACGGCGTCGCGCTTGCCGTAGATCAGCGTGCTCGCCAGCGGCGAGAACATGTGGCGCTCGCCATTGGGGAGCAGCGCGCCCACGTTCATCGGGATCGGCTCTGAGACGAAGACCTCGTATCCCAGGGTCTTTTTGGACGACACGGTGTTCTCCTTTTCTGAGCGAGCGGTGAATAGAAATAGCTATTGGCCATTGCCTCAGGATTTCACAAAGGATGCCTCGCCGTTTCTCAGAAGGTCTCCTTGAAAAGCATGATTGAAGCTTCCGGCTCCGGAGAGTGTATATACACCTAAATGGATGCATATACGCATTTGTCAATCCCTGGCCGACGCTTATGCCTGGGCCATTCAGCCTTCTGTCAACGTTGCCTCAACTGCGCATTCCGGCTCGATGCGTCGGCCCAAGCTTCGTACCTCACTGACATCGAGGAGGATCGCGCAGAAGCTCTGGTCTGCCACGTCTTCGTCGTTGCGGATAAGAACACGGCGACGGGTCGGCACAATCAGCCCGCCAAAGTCTTGGTGCTCGCTGGTGTAGTGGGCGACGCGCCCAATGCCGCCGTGGCGTTCGATGACGAAGTCGAGCAGAGCGTTCACACCGCCCTGCGCGTCGATCACCCCGGCAAGCAGATCGTTCACGAACGCCTCCCCTCATGCTTGCTGCTTCAACGCTGCGGTGTCGACGGGCATCTTTCGCAGCCGCTTGCCAGTTGCTGCGAAGATTGCATTGGCGACTGCTGGAACGATGGCCGAAGTCCCGCACTCGCCCATCCCGCCCGGCGGCTCGGCGCTCTGCACGATGTGAACCTCGATCGCGGGCGCCTCATTCATGCGCAACATCTGGTAAGTGTCGAAATTGCTTTGCTCGACGCGGCCATTCCTCAGCGTGATCTCGCCATGCAGTGCTGCAGTGATGCCGAAGATGATCGCGCTCTGGATCTGTGCGCGGACGGTATCGGGATTGACGACAGTGCCGCAATCGACCACACAGACGACGCGCCGGACGCGAACCGCGCCGTCCTTCGACACTTCGACTTCGGCGACCTGCGCCATGTAGGTCGCGAAAACGTGCTGAAGCGAGACACCGCGGCCTACTCTTTCCGGCAACGGCTGTTGCCAGCCCGCCTTTTCCGCGGCGAGCTCGAGCACCGCCTTGGCGCGGGAGTTCTTGTCGAGAAGAGCGAGCCGATAGGCGACCGGATCCTGCCTTGCGGCGGCCGCCAGCTCGTCCATGAAACTTTCGACCACAAACACGTTGTGCGAGGGACCGACGCTGCGCCAGAACGCGGTCGGAATGCCCGGAGGCTCTACCCGCACATACTCGACGTGCATGTTCGGCAGAGCGTAGGTCAGATCGATCGCGCCCTCGGTTGTGTCGGCGTCGAGACCATCCTTGAACACCGGAGGGGCCCACCTCGCGGCGACTGAGGAGCCCGCGAAGCGATTCTTCCAGGCAACCGGCTTTCCGTTTGCGTCCAGACCGGCGGAAACCCGGTCGAACCAATAAGGCCGATACATGTCGTGCTGGATGTCTTCTTCGCGCGTCCACACGACCTTCACGGGGCCGTTGACCTGCTTGGCAATCTCGACTGCGCGAATGACACCATCGACTTCCAGGCGGCGGCCAAAGCCACCGCCGATCAAATGATTGTGGACCACGACTTTCTCCAACGGCAGATCCGCGGTCTTCGCCGCCGCCGCTTGCGCTCGCGCCATAACTTGGCTGCCGACCCAGATTTCGCAGCCATCCTTGCGCACATGCGCTGTGCAATTCATCGGCTCCATGGTCGCGTGCGCGAGGAACGGAAGCTGGTAGGTCGCCTCGACCTTGGTGACGGTGCTTGCCATGGCGCTGTCGACATCGCCGATATTCTGTGCAACCGCGCCCGGATTGATCGTGGCCTTTTCGAGCTCGTTCGCGATGTCGTTCGTGCTCAGCCTGGCGTGCGGCCCGTCATCCCATTCGATCTTCAAGGCGGCGAGCCCCTTCTTTGCCGCCCCCATATGGTCGGCCACGACGGCCACGGCGTCCTCGAGGCGCACGATCTGACGCACGCCTTTGACGGCCTTGGCCGCTGCATCATCGACACTTTTCAGGCGACCGCCGAAGACGGGCGATTGTGCAAGTGTCGCGATCTTCACGCCGGGCGGCCGAACGTCGATGCCGTAGACCGCCGTTCCGTTGACCTTCGCCGGCGTATCGAGACGCTTTGCCGGGGTGCCGATGAGCTTGAAGTCTTCCGGCCGCTTGAGCGCCACGTTGTCGGGGACCGGCACGCGGGCAGCGGCGGCGGAAAGCTCGCCATACTTGATGCTTCTACCAGTCGGCGCGTGCAGCACTTTGCCGCTCTGCGCCCGACAGGACGCCGGGTCGACATTCCAGCGTTTTGCGGCAGCTGCCACGAGCATGGTTCTGGCAGTCGCGCCGGCTTGACGCAGGGGCTGCCACGATGCGCGGACGGCGTTCGAGTTGCCGGTTGCTTGTAGGCCCCCGAGCAATGGATTGCCGTAGAGCTGTTCGTTCGGCGGAGCATGCTCCAGCCGCACCTGTTTTAGGTCCACTTCCAGCTCTTCGGCGATCAGCATCGGGATCGAGGTATAGGTGCCCTGACCCATTTCGACATAGGGCATTGTCAGCACGACCTGCCCGTCGCGCTCGATGCGAATGAAGGCATTAGGCGCGAAGCCGTTGGCCGCCTCTGCTTCGCCGTTGGCGGATGGCAAGCTGAGATTCAGCAACAGGCCACCGCCAGCGGCCACTCCAACGCGCAGGAAGCTGCGTCGGGAGAAACTATTCACCGGCAGTGGTCCCGAGCCGGTGGCTTGAGAAGCGATTTGCTTGAGGGTCATGGTCGGCATCCTCATTCGTTCGATTTCGGGCTTTGTTTGATCGCTTCGCAAATGACGCGTCTCGGTCCTAGGCCAGGAAGCGCACGAGCTCGACGTTGATCTCCTCCGCGCGCGTCCAGGTTATGCCGTGCCTCTCCTTCCTGGTCGCCGCGAATGAGACTGTGGGCGGCAGCGGGGCGGTAAGACCTGCAGCGGCAAGCATCATGCTATCGCGCCGTGTGATGCTGTTGCCCGATGCCGATGACCGGCCGCTGTCGGCGGCGCGGGAGGCGCCTCGATCGACAATCATGGCGCGCGCCTCTGCCTGCTCGATTGGGCGGTCTGCTTGATCGCTTCGCGAATGCGGAGATAGGTCCCACAGCGGCAGATGTTGCCGGACATCGCGTCGTCGATTTCGGCATCGCTTGGATGCGGGTTTCTCGCAAGCAGCGCCGCAGCCGACATGATCTGGCCCGACTGGCAGTAGCCGCACTGCACGACCTCGCGTTCGATCCAGGCCTTCTGAGTGGCAGCGCCGGCCGGCGTTGCGCCGATCGCCTCGATCGTTGTGATTGCGGAACTGCCGATGCTGTCGACCGGGGTGATGCAGGAACGGGTCGCGACGCCGTCGACATGCACCGTGCACGCTCCGCACAGGGCCATGCCGCAGCCGAACTTTGTGCCGGTCATGCCGAGCACGTCGCGCAACACCCACAGAAGCGGGGTGTCGCCATCCACATCGACAATGCGGTCGATCCCATTGACGTTGATGCTGATCGGCATGGCTATCTCCAGCTTGCAGGCATGAGAGCCGAGACGAAGGATAAATTCATCATGCCGCCCTCGAACGTGTGAGGTTTTCGCGTTCCGATACCCGCTGAGTTTCCGCAATGCGCAGATGTCAGAAGCCTGAACGAAAATCCATTGCACTATCGTGTTGCCGATACCTTTGTATCGGTCTGCGCCGCGCGCAGCAGCGATACCCCATTCTTGAAGCAGCACGCGTTCGTGCGAGCTGCACTCGCTAGAGCGTATTCCGGTGAGGTGTGATCGATATGCGGGGGACACCCCGGATATCGCGGCGCCTCCTACGTGTAGGGGCGAGGCATGCCTCGCCCCTGTGGAACTGAAGCAGGCGGAGGCGGCGCGCCGCTCATCCGAGCGACTGCCGCCAATCGCACCTGAACGAAACGCGCTCTAGGTCGCGCAGGTTAGCCGCATCCGCCATGTGAACGAGATCCACAAGTGTGCGCGCGCACATTTTTCGCATTGCGTGGCCGCGGTGGATCTTCACCGTTATCTCGCTCAGGCTGAGATCGCCGGCCACCTGCTTATTGTTCTTGCCGGCTGTTACCAGCATCATGACCTGCTGTTCCCGCGGGGACAATCTGCCGAAATGGCCGCGGATGCGAGTGACTTCTTCATCGGCGACGCGCCGTTGCCGGTCATGCTCGATCGCCGAGGAGACCGCATCGATCATGTCCTGGTCGCGGAACGGCTTTGGCAGAAAGTCGACGGCGCCTGCCTTCATGGCACGCACGGACATCGCCACGTCTCCGTGTCCGGTCATCAGGACGACAGGAAGACGAATGCCGAGTGCGGTGAGCTGTTTTTGAAAATCCAACCCGCTGATGCCGGGAAGGCGCACATCGAGAACGATACAGCCGGGCCCGTCATAGGCGGCCGTATCGAGAAATTGTTGCACGGATTCGTAGCTACGGGCTTCGAGATCGACGGTCTGCAGCAGCAACTGAAGCGCGCTGCGCACCGACTCGTCGTCATCGATGACGTGGACGATCGCCTTCTCATTCATCGCAGCCTCGCTCTATGCGACGCAGAAGGCGATCAAGCTACGAGCGTGCGCCCAAGTCTAGTGGACAATGGTATTGGCGATACTTTGGTATCATGCACAATTGTTGCTGGGATCCGACAGGGTGGTGCTGATACCCGCCGCAGATCGACACCAAAGTATGATGGACGTTGCATGCACAGTGGCGCATTTTGATGTAACGGCGACCGTCCCGGAAGGACCAAAATGGACAACGACCTCAGCCGCGTCGTCGATGCGCTTCCCGGTCTGGTATGGACTGCACTCCCGGACGGGCACATCGACTTCCTCAATCAACGCTGGTGCGAGTATACGAACCTTGGCCGCGGCGAGTCCTATGGCCGGGGCTGGCAGCAGGTGGTCCACCCCGCAGATCTGTCTGGGCTGCTCGAACGCTGGCGATCCATTCTGGCTTCCGGCGAGCCAGGTGAAATGGAAGCGCGCCTGCGGCGCTTCGACGGTGAGTACCGCTGGTTCCTGTTCCGCGCTTCTCCCATGGCTGACGCATCCGGGCATCTTGCGAAATGGTGCGGCACCAGCACCGATATCGAGGACCGCAAGCGAGCCGAGGAGGCCTCGAATGCGCCGTGGTGGCTTCACGCTTCTGCGCGCGAGCACCATTTTCGCTCCGTCGCTGACAACATTGAGGCGCTTGGCGCTCTCGTGACTCCGGCCGGTCAAGTCGAGCTCGTCAATCGCCAATCCCTGGAATATTTCGGTGTGACGCTCGATCAACTAAAGTGCCGGGCCATTGCCGACATCGTGCACCCCGATGACATGCCAGCCGTGCGCGCCGCGTGGAGGCAGGCGGTCGAAGCGGGCCGTCCGTACGACGTCGAGGAGCGCCTGCGCCGTGCGGATGGAGTCTACCGCTGGTTCCATACGCGCGGCTTCCCCTTGCGAGACACGCAGGGACACATCTTCCTTTGGTACCTCATCAAAAGAGATGTCGATGACCTCAAGCGGGGCGAAACTCTGCTGGCAGGTGAGAAGCGGTTGCTCGAGATGGTGGCGGGCTGTCATTCGATGTCAGAGATACTCGAAGCGATCTGTCGACTTGTCGAAAGCACGGCGAGCGGCTGTTATTGCAGCGTCGTATTGATCGATCCGAGCGGCACGCGTGTGGAACACGGAGCCGCACCGAGTCTTCCGGCCAGCTACATGAGCGCCTGTATTGGCCGCCCCGTAAACATCGACTCCGGTCCATGCGGGATGGCGGCGTACCTGAACAAACAAGTCGTTGCGGCTGACCTGACGACCGACATACGATGGGCCGAGTGGCGCCCAATGGCCTTGGCGCATGGGCTGCAGTCCTGCTGGTCAACGCCGATCTCGTCCGGGGCTGGCAAAGTTTTGGGCTCGTTTGCGCTCTACTCCGGTCAGCCGAGCACGCCCACGCCACTCCATCAAAGCCTCATCGAGCAGTTCACGCATATCGCGCGCATCGCCATCGAGCGCCGCCTTTCGGAAGAGACTCTTAGCAGAGTCCGATCAGAGCTGGCGCATGTGGCCAGGGTGCAAAGCCTGGGAGTATTGACCGCGTCGATCGCGCACGAAGTCAACCAGCCGCTGGCGGGCATCATTACCAACGCCAGCACGTGTCTGCGGATGTTGGCCGCCGATCCCCCAAACATCGATGGCGCGCGGGAGACTGCGCGGCGCACGATCCGCGATGGTAACCGCGCGTCAGAGGTAATCGCGCGATTGCGCGCGCTCTTCAGCAAGAAGGACGCTACCACCGAATCGGTGAACTTGAATGCCGCTACACAGGAGGTGATTGCACTGTCCTTGAGCGAGCTCCAGAGAGCTCGGGTGATAGTGCAAACGGAATTTGCC
>DASXIG010000510.1:0-3422 GCA_036498105.1 Xanthobacteraceae bacterium
GGGGCTCCAAGCGATACCGCCCGAGCTTTACGAAGCGGCGCACGTCGATGGCGCCGGGGTGCTGGGGCGCTTCCGCCACATCACCTTGCCGCTCCTGCGGCCCATCATTGTGGTCGCGACCGCGACCCGGATCATCTGGACTTTCAACTACGCCGACCTGATCTTCGTGATGACGAGCGGCGGGCCCGCAAACGCCACCCAGATCACGTCGACCTATACCCTGCTGCAGGCCTATGCGAACCTCGACTTCGGCTATGCCGGAGCGCTTTCGGTAGTCCTGCTCCTGGTCATGCTGGCGTTCACCGCCGCCTATCTTCGTGCAACCCGCGGCGTCGAGGAGGTCGGATGAAGCGGCGGCGCAGTCCGGCGGATCTCGTCGAGCAGCTCTTGGGCGGCCCGGTCCTCTGGAGCGGCCTTCTCGCGCTCACCGCCTTTGCCCTCGGTCCGTTCGTCTGGATGCTGCTCACGTCGTTGAAGAACCGCGAGGAGCTCTACGCCACGCCGCTGCAATACCTGCCTAGGCATCCCACCTTGGAGAATTACATCGAGGCCTGGACCTCTCCGGTCACCCCATTTAGCCGCTTCTTCCTCAACAGCCTCTGGGTGTGCTCGGTCACCATGGTCGCGACCACGGCGATCTCGGTGCTTGCGGGCTACGCAATCGCGCGCTTCCGTTTCGCTGGGCGCGACGCGCTGCTGCTCATCTTTCTCGCCACCCAGATGTTTCCGAGCGTGCTCCTCATTGCCCCGCTGCTGACGCAGTGGCGCGCGCTCGGGCTGATCGATACCTACCAGGCGCTGATCTACTCGAACTTCTCGTTCACGGTGCCGTTCACGGTCTGGATGATGGTGGGCTATTTCAGCTCGATCCCGCGCGACCTCGAGGAAAGCGCCATGATCGACGGCTGCAACCAGTTCGGCGCGCTGTGCCGCATAGTGCTGCCGCTCGCGGCTCCCGGGATCGCGGCGACCGCGATTTTCGCCTTCGTCGTGTCCTGGAGCGAGCTCCTGTTCGCGATCTCGTTCACAACCGAAACCGACATGCGCACCTTGTCGGCTGGCCTTCTCTACATGGTCGGACAATACGAGGTGCAGTGGGGACCGCTATCGGCGGGCGTCATCCTGAGCACCGTGCCGGTGGCGATCCTGTTCATCTTTCTGCAGCGGCACCTGATCCACGGCCTCACCGCGGGAGCGGTCAAGGGCTGAGCGCTCAGGATCGCGTTAGTGGGCAGACAAGCACCGGAATATTTGTGTGCGTCAGGACCCTCGAGGTCACGCTGCCGAGCAGGACCGCCGCGATCCCGCTCCTGCCGTGCGAAGCCATTACGATGAGGTCGCAGCCCTTCTGTTTGGCGGTATCCACAATGGCCTGGTACGGGTGATCCTGAACGACCTGCATGGTCTCGCACTGCACACCGGCTGCCTTCGCCTCATCGGCTATCCTGTCCAAAATGGAACTGGCGTGCTCCCTTGCGTGCTTCGCATACTCGTCGAACGCGGCGGTCATCAGGTTCACCCGGGAAGCCGGCACATCATAGACGTTGAACGAGCCTTCAACGGTGAGAACCGTAACCTTGGCCCCGACCGCCTTCGCGAGCGCCAGCCCATGTGCGACGGCTTTGTGGGCCAGATCCGAGCCGTCGGTCGGGATCAGAATATGTCGGTACATGCGCCCTCCCCTGATTTATCCATTTTGTTCGACGATTGGCGTGACCCGAGCATACACGATATCGAGCAGGCGACTCTCTGTCAGGCCGCTTTGCGGCGCGCTGCCGCTTACCCCCACAGCGTCTTCGACGCGATGGCCGCACCCTCGGCGAGAGCCCGCAGCTTCGCCCACATGATGGTGCGGTGGACGCGGCCTGCGAGCGGGCTCTGCGAGAAGCCGCAGTCGGTCCCCGCCATAAGGTTGTCGCGGCCGACGCAATCGGCAAAGCGCATGAGCCGCTCCGCCACGAGCTCGGGATGCTCAACCACGTTGGTGGAGTGCGACACCAGCCCCGGCATCAGCACCTTGCCCGCGGGCAGCCGCACGTCCTTCCATATGCGCCATTCGTGCTCGTGGCGTGGGTTGGCCGCCTCGAAGCTCAAGGCGCCCGTTTTGACCTCGAGCACCAGGTCGACGATCTCCTTCAACGGCACATCGAACATGTGCGGCCCGTTCCAGCTGCCCCAGCAGATGTGATAGCGGGTGCGCTCCGGCGGCAGCCCTTCGAGCGCATGGTTCAAGGCGGCGATGCGCAATGCCGCCCATGCGCGGTATTGGGCAAGCGTCATCGGCGGCACCATCTTCTCGTACATGTAGGGGATGAAGGCGTCGTCGACCTGAAGATCGAGCCCGGCGTCGATGATGGCGCGGTACTCGGTGCGCAGCGCCTCGGCGAGCCCGAACAGGAAACGTTCCTCGTCCGGGTAGTGCTCGTTGCGGGCATTCGGCAGCGCGCTTGCCGGCGCCACCACGGGCAAAAAGCCGGCGATGCCGGGCGTGCGCGCCAGCCCGGCTTTCAGATTGGCGATGTCGCGCTGCAGCTCCGCATGTCCGGTGTAGACGAGCGGCCCGGTCACGACCGGACGGCGCGACCGGCGGGACACTGCAAGCACGCGGGCGTCGTATTCAGCGTAGAATTCCGGAAAAGCTTCGCGATCGCGGCCGCTGATGACCGCGATCATCGGGTCCTTGGCTTCGGCGTCCGAGAACGGATGCCATTCGATGCCCCCGAGCCGGCGGTGCACGTAGAAGGCCCAGGTGCCCAGCTTGCCGTATTCGCCGTCGCTCACCACGTCGATGCCGGCTTCGGCCTGGAGCCGCACCACCTCGATCACCGACTCGGTCAGGCACGCCTCGAATGCAGCGGTGTCATAGGGCTCGCCGGCCTGCGCTTTCTCCAGATACGGGGTCATCGCCGGCGGTCGTACCAGACTGCCGACATGGCTCACCACGAAGCGGTGGTCCGTTCTCAGCATCGCGTCCTCCCTGGATTATTCGTGACCTCTTCCGTAGCTCGGATGGAGCGGAAGCGACATCCGGAAGACCCCGGATTGCACAAACGCAATCCGGGCTACGATCTGGATTATTTCGTCATCATACCAGACAATGCTCCGCCGCACCGATCAATGCGGCTGCCCCGCCCCAACAGAGATTACGCACCCATGAAACTTTTCGACCTGAGCGGACGCGTGGCCGTCATCACCGGCGGCAACGCCGGGATTGGACTTGGCATCGCCAAGGGATTGGCGGCAGCCGGCGCGGCCATTGTCATTGCCGGCCGACGGGCCGAGAAAAATCTCGCAGCCGCAAAGGACCTGGAGGCGCTCAACGTGCGCACGGCGGCCTTCGAGGTCGATGTCACCCGGGAAGAATCATGCCGCGCAATGATCGATAGCACCGTTGCACGCTTTGGCCGTATCGACATCCTTGT
>DASXIG010000511.1:0-3521 GCA_036498105.1 Xanthobacteraceae bacterium
GCAGTAGCTTTCCTGTCACTGGCCCCCCTTTGCAACGATACTACGATGCGGTGGAGACAGTCGCAACAGACGGATTCGTTACTCAACACAGAGCACCGACCAAGTTCGAACTGGTGATCAACCTCAAGACCGCAAAGGCACTCGGGCCTCGAAGTGCCGTTGCATGTCCTTTTTTTTGCGCTGCATGAGTCCTGGCACTTCGCGTCATATCCGGCAGCGCAGCAATTCGCTCGCTTTCGGATTGAAGCGGACATGCAGCGAGCCGCTTTTACAGAACCGGATTTATGAGGACGCCCCCTAGAACGGCGTTCTTTGCCTGAGCGCCGCCGCAAGCGTTCCTTCGTCGAGATAATCGAGCTCTCCCCCGACCGGCACGCCGTGCGCAAGCCGCGTGATCTTGACCTTGGCGCCGTCGAGCAGATCGGTGATGTAGTGCGCGGTCGTCTGTCCATCGACGGTGGCATTCAAGGCGAGCACCACTTCGACAATGGCCGGATCGCCGGCGCGCGCGATAAGCGCATCGATAGCAAGGTCCTGGGGGCCGACGCCGTCGAGCGGCGAGAGGGTGCCGCCGAGCACGTGATAGCGCGCATTGACGGCACGGGCGCGCTCGAGCGCCCAGAGGTCCGCGACATCCGCCACCACGATGATAATAGTCGGATCGCGCCGCATATCCGTGCAGATCGCGCAAGGGTTGCGGCTGTCGATGTTTCCGCAGACCCGGCAAATCTCGATTTTCTCCAGGGCTGACTGGATCGCCGCGCCCAAGGGCGCCATGATCTGCTCGCGCTTCTTGATGAGAAAAAGCGCGACCCGGCGCGCCGACCGCGGACCCAGCCCCGGAAGTCGGGCCAGCAGCTGGATCAGGCGCTCGATTTCAGGCCCAGCCGTGGTCGTTGCCATCAGGCTATTTTTTTAAAACAGCTTCAGTCCGGGCGGCAACGGCAGACCGCCGGCAAGATTCTTCATCTTGTCCTGCAGCAATGCTTCGGCCTTGCGCCGCGCATCGGCGTGAGCCGCCATGATGAGGTCTTCCATGATGTTCTTTTCCGCGGGCTTGATCAGAGCCTCGTCGATCTCGAGCCCTTTCATCTCGCCTTTCGCGGACAATCGCACCCGGACCAACCCGCCACCGGACATGCCTTCGACCTCGATGTGATCGAGCTCGGCCTGCATCGCCTCCATCTTCGATTTGAGCTCAGCCGCCTGCTTCATCAGCCCGAGAAAATCCGTCATTCATTTCTCCGGCGGCGTAAGCGTAAATTCCGGCGCTTCAAGCATCATCACGCTCCTCAATAATCATCTCCGCCGGGAGCGCACCGAGCTCGAATTCTTCTTCCGATGCCGGGCTGCTCTCAGCCTCATTCGTCACCTCGTGCTGCTGCAATGCCCCAGCATCGGCCCTGCGTACGTCGACGATCTCCGCGCCGGGAAATCGTGTCAGCACCGCCTGGACCACGGGATCGGCTCGAACGCCGGTCTTCAGCTCGGCCTTCTCCGCCTCCTGTTGCGACTTTAGCGTCGGGCGGGCTTCTTCCGCCGAGACAACCACGTTCCATGGCCGATTGGTCCACTGCGAAAGCTTGCGCGCAAGCTCGTTGACGAGATTGCCGGCGGCGCCCGGTTCCAGCCGAATCTCGAGCCGCCCATCCTGGCAGCGCACCAGCCGCACGTCCCGTTCAAGAGCGAGCTTGACCGTGAGATCGCGGTGCTGGACGGCGAGCCCGACAAGGTCCTCGAAACGGTCGATGATCAGCGGCTCGCCTGTCCGCTCCGCAACAGCGAGGGTCGCGGTCGCCTTCTCAGTTGCCTTCTCAGTCCTGTTGGCCGCCGGAGCGGGTGCGACGGGAGCGGACATAGCCGCTCGCGCCGGCTGTTCGGGTGGCGCGGTCTCGCTCTTTGCCGGCGGCGCGGCCGGTGCGGATAGGCCTGCGGTCACTGCTTTGCCGGCCGGACCGCGCGCGTCGGCATGCTTGCCTTCCAAGGCCCGAATGACCTCATCGGGCGTCGGCAGATCAGCCGCATACGCGATGCGGACGAGCACCATTTCCGCCGCCGCGAGCGGCCGGCCCGCGGCTTCGACTTCCGGGATCCCCTTCAGCAGCATCTGCCAGGTGCGTGCAAGCACACGCATGGAGAGCTTTTCGGCCAGTGCGCGTCCGCGGCTGCGCTCCACCTCGATCAGGGCCGGATCCTCGGCAACCGCGGGGACGATCTTGATGCGCGTGACAAAATGGGTGAACTCCGCGAGATCGGTCAGCACCACCGCGGGCTCCGCACCGGTCTCGTATTGCGCCCGCAGCTCCGACAGCGCCGAGGCAATATCCCCGCGCATGATCTGCTCGAACAGCTCGATCACCCGCGCGCGGTCGGCGAGCCCGAGCATCTGCCGCACGTGCTCGATGCCTACGGGGCCGGCGGCATGCGCGATCGCCTGATCGAGCAGCGAGAGACAATCGCGCACCGAGCCCTCGGCCGCGCGCGCGATCAAGGCCAAGGCCTCCGTTGCGACCTCGATATTCTCCTTCGCCGCGATCGCCGCGAGATGCTTCACCAGCCCTCCCGCATCGACGCGGCGAAGATCGAACCGCTGGCAGCGCGACAGGACCGTGATCGGGACCTTGCGTATCTCTGTGGTGGCGAAAATGAACTTGGCGTGCGGCGGGGGCTCCTCCAGCGTCTTGAGCAGCGCGTTGAATGCCTGCCCGGAGAGCATATGCACTTCGTCGAGGATGTAGACCTTGTAGCGCGCAGTTACCGGAGCATAGCGGATCGCATCATTGATCTGGCGCACATCGTCCACGCCGTTGTGCGAGGCGGCATCCATCTCCATCACGTCAAGGTGCCGGCTCTCCATGATCGCCTGGCAGTGCACCCCGAGCCGTGGCATGTTGACGGTCGGGCCGGTGATGGAACCGTCCGGCAGCTCGTAATTGAGCGCACGGGCCAGGATGCGCGCAGTCGTGGTTTTGCCGACGCCGCGAACTCCCGTCAGGATCCACGCTTGCGGGATTCGGGCGCTTGCGATCGCATTCGAGACGGTGCGCACCATCGCGTCCTGCCCGATCAACTCGTCGAATGTCGCGGGTCGATACTTGCGCGCGAGCACGCGGTAAGAGTTGTGGGTCGGCAAGCCCTCGCCCAACGCGAGACCAGGATCGGATTGATTCATGCCTATTGCTGGCCGCTCCGATGCGGCATCCGGGCCGGCACCATAAAATGGATTGTGGGAGGCTGACGAGCGACCCGAACCGCGCTCGTTAGGGCTGCTTCCTTCCGGACCTGACCCGGTTGGCGAGTGGCTCGTCCACAGCCAACCTCCCGGCCTTATATCTGCCGCCGGTGCACAGAAAGCAAGCCGTGCGGGACGTGGGCAACAGGCAAGAATAGCCGCAGAATTGCGTTCGCCCCATGCGGCATGCGAGGTTCGATTGCGTCGGAGCACATCGCATGTCCCCTCCCCGGCCTGATCCCGGCCCCAAGCCGCGCCTCGGCTATGTCGGAAGCATGATCGAGCGTGC
>DASXIG010000512.1:0-2096 GCA_036498105.1 Xanthobacteraceae bacterium
GAACAGCTCAGCGGTTTCGGCGCCGAGAAAGCCGATCACCGGCCCCGCCGCATGCTGCGCGTGCGCTTGGCGCGGCGCAGAAATCGCGCCGCCCGCTATCGCCAGGATGAAATCGCGCCGTCTCATTTTTTGCTGGGCCGCGGCTCCGTTGCTTCCAGACACATTATCATGTGACCGCGGCCGGCAAACAGCCATAGGCCGTGCGCCCTACGAAAGGCCACCGGCTGCGGTGGGCGTTGAAACGGCTACGCAATCGGCGCAGTCTGTTGCCGCTCCACGCCCGCACGGAGGAAGCGGAGCCGGCGCGCAAGCGCTTCGATACCTACAAGACGCCGTCCGTCAGGGAGAGACACATGAGCCATCGCAGGCGCCGCAACGGCGCACGTTCACATTCCGAAGAATCCTTTGAGCAGGTCGCCGGCAACGGCCTGCTCCATCGCCGCGCGCTGCTCGGCCGCGGCATCTTGCTCGCGGGAGCCATGGGGACGGGCGCCGCCGCCTCGGTTGCAAGCGCGGCCGCCGAGCCGCTGAAGGACGATCCCTGGAGCCTCGAAAAGGGCTCCGTGGTGCCGGCCTATCAGGTGCCGTCGCTGTTCGAGAAGGACGTAATCCGCACGCGCAGCAACCCCGACAACGAGTTCCGCACCTCCCATGCGCGCACCCCGCACCAGATGCTCCACGGCACGATCACGCCCAACGGGCTCTTCTTCAGCATCTGCCACTCCGGCGTTCCAGATATCGATCCGGCCCAGCACAAGCTCGTCATCCATGGCCTGGTGAAGCAGCCGCTCATGTACACCGTCGAGTCGCTGGCGCGTTATCCCATGGTGACGCGCGTGCATTTCCTCGAATGCAGCGGCAACAGCGCGCCGATGTTCTCCAGCGCGCCGGTGCAAGCCACCGCCCAGGCACTGCACGGGCTTGTTTCCAACGCGGAGTGGACGGGCGTGCTGCTCTCGACCTTGCTGGAGGAGACCGGCATCGACCCGAAGGCTACGTGGCTCCTGGCCGAGGGCGCCGACGCGCCGAGCCTCCATCGCAGCGTGCCGATCAAGAAGGCACTCGATGACGCGATGATCGTTCTTTATCAGAACGGCGAGCGGCTGATGCCCGGCAACGGCTATCCCATGCGGCTGCTGCTGCCGGGCTACCAGGGCAACATGAACGTCAAGTACGTGCGCCGGATCAAGCTTATCGATCAGCCGGCGATGAGCTTCTTCGAGTCCAAGACCTACTCGCAGATCCTGCCCGGCAACAAAATGTGGCTCTTCCACTTCACCCAGGAGGTCAAATCCTTCATCAGCCATCCCTCATCGGGCCAGACCCTGAAGGGCGCGGGCTTCTACGAAGTGTCGGGGGTTGCGTATTCCGGCAACGGCAGGATCGCCAAGGTGATGGTCTCGGCCGACGGCGGCAAGAGCTGGGCGCAGGCGGCGCTGCAGGAGCCGGTACTGCCGAAAGCCTTCACGCGCTTCCGCATGCCGTGGCGCTGGGACGGATCGCCCGCGGTGCTGCAGAGCCGCGCCTGGGACGAAGGTGGGAACGTGCAGCCCACGCGCGCCGAGTTCGTCGCTGCGCGCGGGCAGACCGAGAAGCCGGTGGCAAGCCCACTCGCGTTTCCCAATCAGCACTACAACAGCATCACCAGCTGGGGCATCGGAAAGGACGGGGAGGTCAAGCATGTCTATGCGTAAGCCAGCATTGGCGCTCGTGTTGGGGCTCGCGCTCGCAGGCCCGGCGCTCGCGCAAACGCCTGGACTGGGGCAGCCGATCACCGAGGCCGACATAACGGCCTGGAACATCGACGTCTTGCCCGACGGCAGCGGCCTGCCGCCCGGCAGCGGCACGGCCAAGCAGGGCGCGGCGATCTACGCCCAGAAATGCGCGCTCTGCCATGGGGAGAAAGGCGTGAACCCGGCGCCCGGTATCCTGCCGCTGGTCGGGCCTTCCCGGTTCGATCGCATCGAGACCATGAAGACCGTGCCGTACTACAAGTACGCCACCACGCTGTTCGACGTCACGCGGCGGGCGATGCCATACAGCATGCCGAAGACGCTGAGCAACGAGGAGCTTTACGCGCTTTCCGCCTACATCCT
>DASXIG010000513.1:0-1919 GCA_036498105.1 Xanthobacteraceae bacterium
CCACATCAGGCTTGGATTCGTAATCCGCCACGATCAGCTCGATCGGCCGCCCGTTGATGCCGCCGGACTTGTTGATCCGGTCCACCGCCATTTGCGTACCGACCAGCGCGGTCTTGCCGCCCGCAGCGGCCGAGCCCGACAACGGCTGGAGGGTGCCGATCTTATACGGCTTGGCTTGGCCGAAGGCGGCCCGCCACGGCGCCGGCACCAGCATCAGCGCGCCGAGCGCCCCTGCGGCGCTCCCATATCCAATCAAACGACGGCGGGTGGTCTTGCCGCTGTACCAGGAGTCCTCGCCCAAATCGTCTGTCGTGTTCTTGTCAGCCATGTTCTTGTCAGCCATGGGTCATCCTTCTCTGGAGTTGTGCGGCTCAAAGGACCAACGCAGAGAGTTCGCTGCTCCCGGCACCTGCCCTCGAGCCTCATTCGCGCAAAGTTTGAGACTACTCCAAGATTTTCGCACCTACAACGAGCCCGGTGTCGCGCCTTACTCCGATAATTCAGATAATTCAGACGGGAGCGAACGCAGGGTGCTCCGGCGCAAAAATGATGATAAAGTAGGCAATGCTGGAAATTCTGGCTGACGAAATCCCTGGCTGACAAGGAGCGCCCGTGAGTGTCCTGAGCATGCATCGTCCGACATCCACCATCCCCCAGACCGGGCGCGGCGCACGGCTTGCAATCCGCCACGATGAATTAACCGGCCAGACGGCGGGGGTCGCCCCTGGCTATGTGCAGGGCAACCTCGCCATTTTGCCGCAGAGCCTGGCCGGGGATTTCATGCGCTTCTGCCAGCTCAATCCCAAACCCTGTCCGCTGCTCGGGGTATCGAACCCGGGTGATTTTTGCCTGCCCGCGCTCGCCGACGATCTCGATCTTCGCACCGATCTCTCGCGCTATCGCGTGTTCCGGCACGGAGAGGTCATCGACGAGCCGACCGACATCCGCAGCCATTGGCGCGACGACCTCGTGGCCTTCGTCCTGGGCTGCTCATTCTCGTTCGAGGAGGCGCTGATCGATGACGGAATCGAGCTGCGCCACATCACCTGCGGAGCAACCGTGCCGATGTACCGCACGTCCATCGCAACAGTTCCGGCGGGGCCGTTCCATGGGCCGCTCGTCGTCTCCATGCGGCCGATGACCCCTGCCAAAGCCATTCGTGCCATCCAGATCACGACCCGCTTTCCGGCCGTGCATGGGGCGCCGGTGCACATCGGCAAGCCGGAGCTGATCGGCATCTCCGATCTCATGAAGCCGGATTGGGGTGATGCGATTCCCATCAACGAAGATGAGATCCCGGTATTCTGGGCCTGCGGGGTCACCCCCCAGTCCGTGGTAGCGAGCGCAAAACCCGAATTCTGCATCACCCACTATCCCGGCTGCATGCTGGTCACCGACCGCCGCAACGCCGAATTCGCCATCATATAGAGCATGTGCCGCAAAATGCCTGCCTTCGGCCCGAGGGTGGGAACCACTTTTGTGTAAAAGGACATGCGCAAAACAAATGCCTAGTGTCCCGATTCCGAAATTCGTTTCGTCGTGCGGCAAGCTCATTTACGAATTTCGGAATCGAAGGACACTAGCAAATCTATGATTCTAGTGTGGCTTTGGTTCAAAAGTCCGCAACCGGGCTCGCCGCAAGAATGATGCGGACTTCTGAACCGCCACACTAGAGCGAGATGACGCTTCATCCCGCTCTAGGCATGCCGCCGAACGCGGCTTTGAGCTCATCGAGCAGGCGCGCTTCCTGCCCCGTATAACGCGGGGAATAGTGGAAAGGCTCGACCCTGCGTACTCCCGCCGCGCGCGCAATCGCTCCTGCCGCTGCGGCGGTGAGGTGCGCGCGGTCCTGCGCCAGCGCCGCGTCCTCGAGCGCGAAGGCAGCCTCGATGAACAGAACGTCGGCATTTCGCGCAAGC
>DASXIG010000514.1:0-2608 GCA_036498105.1 Xanthobacteraceae bacterium
TGCCGACCACGCGCGAAGCCTGCCCGCACAATCTCGCGCCCACCACTTCCACGCTGATGCAGGCCGCGCTTGGAGACGCTCTTGCGGTCGCGCTGCTGGAAAGCCGCGGCTTCACCGCGCTCGATTTCGGCAAGCTGCATCCCGGCGGCCGCCTGGGTGCGATGCTGAAATTTGTCGCCAACCTGATGCACGCGGGCGACGCGATCCCGCTGGTCAGGCTCGGCACCGGCATGGCCGATGCCGTGGTCGAGATGTCGAGCAAGGGGTTCGGCTGCGTCGGCATCACGGATGCGCAGGGCTGCCTTGCCGGCATCATCACAGACGGCGATCTGCGCCGGCACATGCGGCCCGACCTTCTGGAGGCACGGGTGGAGGACGTGATGACGCCTTCACCGAAGACGGTGCGGCCTGATCAGCTCGCGAGCGAAGCCTTGGAGATTCTCAATTCCTCGAAGATCACGGCGCTCATCGTCGCCGAAGCGGGCAAGCCCGTTGGCATCATTCACTTCCACGATCTCCTGCGCGCGGGGGTGGCGTGATCAGGTTTCAGGGATCAGGGCAGGTATCCGGTATCGGGGCCAGGGAACCTGATACCTGATCCCTGATACCTGACACCTGACACCTGTCATATCCACCCCTTCAGCTCGCGCATGGTGAGCTGCCAGATCACCAGCATCCCGGGGGTGCTGTCGTTGAGGCAGGCGATGGCAGCGAAATTCTCTCCGCCGTTTCTCCTGAACACATGCGCGTTCTCGACCGCGATCTCTTCCAGCGTCTCAAGACAATCCGCGGAAAATCCCGGCGTGATCACGGCGATATTTTTCACCCCGCGCTTTGCTAGCTTCTTGACCGTCTCGATGGTCGCCGGCTCCAGCCACTCGCCGCGGCCGAAGCGTGATTGAAACGCCGTCATCAGCTTGTTCCCGTCCAGCTTGAGCTCTTTGCGCAGGAGCCGCATGGTTTCCATGCAGTGGGCGTGATAGGGGTCGCCCTTGGCCACGTATTTCCTCGGGACACCATGAAAGGAGGCAAGTATCACCTCCGGCTTGAACGCGAGCTGCGCGAGCTCCGCACTAGTCGAGGAGGCGACGGCCTCGATGTAAATGGGATCATTGTAGTAGGGCGGCGCAATGCGCAGCGCCGGCTGATAACGCAGGCGCGAGAGCGCCCGGAACACTTCGTCGTGCACGGTCGCGGTGGTCGCGGCGCAGTATTGAGGATAGAGCGGGATGACCAGGAGCCGCGTGCAGCCCCGCGCAATCAGTTGCTCCAGCCGCGACGTAATCGAAGGGTTGCCATAGCGCATAGCCCAATCGATCACGACGTGCTGCCCCAGCGGCTCCAAGGTGGATGCGAGCTTCTCCGCCTGCGAACGGGTGATGGTCTTGAGCGGGGACTCGTTCCTGTCAGTGTTCCAGATTTTCCGGTAGTCGCGCGCCTTGCGTCGCGGCCGCAGCGGCAGGATGATTCCGTTGAGAACGAGCTTCCACAACGGTCCCTGGTTCTCGATCACCCGCGGGTCGCTCAGGAACTCTTTGAGATACCGGCGCACAGAAGCCGCATCCGCCCCGTCGGGCGTGCCGAGGTTGACCAGCAGCACGCCGATCTTGCCGAGCTCTTGCGGCGCATCGACCGCGTGCGTGTCTTGCGCAGGCGTTGCGGCAGATTGGGATGAGGCCTCGTTCATCGTCGCGCAGCATACGGGACGCAAGCAGGCTGGGCAAAACCTGTCACACCGACAGGAGCCGGCGTTGCACGGCGAGGTCGCCGGCAAGCTCGGCCATGGGACCGGTCCACCGGATCTGGCCCTTCTCGAGCACGTAGACGCGATCGCAGACGATCCCGGCGAAATGAATATTCTGCTCGGACAGCAGCACCGAGAGCCCCTCCTTCTTCAGCTCGATGATGGTGTCGGCCATCTCTTCCACGACGACGGGCGCCACGCCTTCCGATGGCTCGTCGAGCAGCACAAGCAGCGGATTGCCCATCAGCGTGCGCGCAACGGTCAGCATCTGTTGCTCGCCGCCGCTCATGTCGGCGCCGCGCCGGCTCGGCATGGTGCCGAGGTTGGGAAAGATCTTGAACAGCCGCTCCGGCGTCCACGGCGGCACTGTGCGTCCCTTGCCGAAGGGGCGCGGCGGCTGGCGGCCGATGTCGAGATTTTCGAGCACGCTGAGATCGGAGAAGATGCGGCGGTCCTCCGGCACGTAACCCAGGCCGCGGCGGGCAATCTCGAACGGCTTGCGCCGCGAGATGTCCTCGCCGCGGAAGCGGATGGTGCCGCTGCGCTGGGCCATAAGGCCCATCAGCGCGCGCAAGGTCGTGGTCTTGCCGGCGCCGTTGCGCCCCATCAGCGCGACCACCTCGCCTTGCGCCACCCGGAACGAGAGATCGAACAGGATCTGCGCGGCGCCGTACCACGCGCTCAAGCCATCCGCGGCGAGCATGGGCTCGTTCACGACCGTATCCCGGCGTGCGCGGCGCGGCGCAGCCCGGTCCCGAGATAGACCTGTTGCACTTCGCGGTTCTCGCGGATGTTCGCGCTGTCGCCTTCGGCGATCAGTGCGCCGCGCGCCAGCACCAGGATGCGATCGGCATAGGCGAACAC
>DASXIG010000515.1:0-3368 GCA_036498105.1 Xanthobacteraceae bacterium
CGGCAGGGCGAGGGAGGTGACGCGCGCTGTTCTTGTTTGCATGACGCAGCGCTCCCGCTTCAGCCCTGCAGCGGCTTGTCGACGATCGCAAGCCGCTGCTGGCCGCGATTGAAGGTTACATCGGTGACCCCAAGCAGCGCGCGCGGCTTTTCGTCGGCGACTTTCATCGGTCCTTGGGAGGGTGCCGCTCCCGGTGCCGGCTGCGGGAACGCCGTCGACATGGCGGTGTGGAACGTCACGTTGCCCTCGACCTTTTGCATGATCTGGTGGATGTGGCCGTTGAGCACCGTCACCGAGCCGAAGCGCTTGAGATAGTCGAGCGCGCGCGCACCGTCCTCGGTGCCCCATCCCCACTGCTGATAAACGGTCCACAGCGGGATATGAGCAAAGACGACTATGGGGGTCGATGCCGCGCGCCCCTTGAGATCGTCCTCCAGCCATTCGAGCTGCTCGTTGCCGAGGTTGCCGAGCCCGCCCGCCTTCAGGTCCATCACATTGACGAGGCCGATGAAGTGCACGCCGTTGGCGTCGAAGCTGTACCAGCCGGCGCCCCTGGTGCCGCGGCCATAGTGCTCGCGATAGAGCTTGAGATCGTCATCCAGAAAATCATGCTCGCCGGGCACGTAGTGCACGTCGAGGCGTGCCTGACCGATGATGCGGTCGGCATCGTCGAACTCGGATGGCTTGGAGAGATGCGTGACATCGCCGGTATGAATGAGGAAAGCCGGTTTTGCCGGCAGCGTGCTGATTTTCCCGATCGCTTCCGCGAGCGTGCCGATGGCATTGGGATTGGCAGGCTTGTCGAAGCCGACGTGGCTGTCGCTGATCTGCAGGAACGTGAGCCCGCTCGCGGGCGCGGCTTGTGCTTCACCAAGGATGCCGACGGAACGCGGCACCCCGCCTGCCACGGTCCAAAGAACACCCGTCCCCGCCCAGGTCATGCATTCCAGGATCTTTCGCCGGCTGACGCCGTCATCGCGATGTGAAGTCATGCCAATCTCCTTTGCAGCCCTCACGGCTTGCTGCAGGGGAGACCAGACCTCCGCGCGACTTATTCCCGCATGATTCGGCGGGTGGCTTGCTCTGAACGCCTACCGGCTCATGCATCTGTCAGGTTCTATCAGAAGAATTTGCATCGAACGCCTCGTTCTCCTGAACACATCACTTTGCTGTGATGATCGCGATACCTTTATTCAGATAACGGCGGGAATAGATGCGCGTGTCGAACGGTCTGTTCCGCAGAAGCCAATTCCGGCTTCGACGCAAGGAGATGACCATGTTCAGCAGGATCGCATTGGCGTTCGCGTTCGCCACCGTCGTGATTGTCGCGTTGCCGGCGTTCGTTGCGACCTCGCACGCGCAAGCCACCGTGCCGTGGGGAGAGTGCACGACCAATTATTACGGGACCGGCCCGTGCTGATGGCCTGATTGAGGCTCCATTTCCATTCCGCAAGTTGCCGGGTCTCGTCGCCGTAGGGGCGGGTTCAACCCCGCCCCTACACGATGTCGGTACCCCGGATGTCGCTGTGCTCCATCCGCGCTATGGAATAATATTTACAGGCACAGAGCGGAAAATTTTTAGAGGCACTCAGTTATTCGCTGAAACAACTTGGCTTCCACCGACGTCACTGCGCCTTGATGCCGGCGTCGCGAATGACCTTGGTCCACCGCACCATTTCGCTCTTGAGGAGGGCGGCGCAGGCTTCCGGCGTGTTGACCACCGGCTCGTAGCCGAGCGTCGCGAGACGCTCCTTCATGTCGTGGAGCTCCATGATCTTTGCGATCTCGCGATGGAGCAGCTTGACGATATCGCTGGGCGTCCCGGCCGGCACGACGACGACGAACCATGATTCCCCTACCACTTCGGGGTAGCCACTTTCCGTCATGGTGGGCACGTCCGGCAGCACCGGCGAGCGTTTATTCGTGGTGACCGCGAGCGGGCGCAGCGTACCGTCCTGGACCAGCGGCACCGCAGGCGGCATCGAGCCGAATGAGATCGGGGTGTGCCCCGCGACGGCTGAGGCAATCGCTTGGCCGCCGCCGTTGAAGGGCACGTGCACGAGGTCGAGCCCGAGAGAGAGCCGGAACAGCTCACCAACGAGGTGGGGCGGCGTGCCCGTTCCGGGCGAGGCATAGCTGTATTTGCCGGGATTTGCCTTGATGAGTGCAACCAAGTCTTTGACCATCTTCGCCGGAACCGATGGATGGACCGTGAGGATGGCCGGAGCGGTCACCGCGATCGTGACCGGGTCGAAGTCCTTGATCGGGTCGTAGGCAACGTGCGGATAGAGCGCTGGATTGACCACCAGATTGGCGCCGTCCACGAAAATGGTATAGCCGTCGGGCGATGCCTGCGCCGCTCGGGCAGCGCCGATATTGCCGCCGGCGCCCCCGATATTCTCGACGTAGAACTGCGTGCCCACCTGCTCGGACAGCTTCTGCGACATGAGGCGGGCGAAAACATCGGTCGGACCTCCCGGTCCAAACGGAACGATCACGCGCACAGGTCGCGCGGGATAGACTTGTGCCCACGCGCGGGAGGCGAGCGCCGCCGCAACGGCATTCCCTCCCAGCAACAAAAAACGGCGTCGTTGCAGTTTCACGTTTGTTTCTTCCTTGCTTAAAGAGAAGGGTCTTCCTAACCCGTCGCCCGCAGCTACGTGATGCCTTCGGAGCCCGACTTTTCCTCGAACACCTTGATCACCGGCGGCTTGCCGGCAAGTCCGAGCTCGCTCCACCGCGACACCACGCGCTCGTAGGTTTGCTTGTCGAGCTTGGTGCGCGGCGAGAACGATTTGATGTGCTTGTAATCCATGCACGCGTTGATCAGGGCTTTCGAGCCCCAGGGCCGGATTTCCGGCGGGTTCAGGCTCGGATCGAGGAACGTGCTCCAGGTCTCGCGCAGAATGTCGATCGACTGCGCGGGCCGCGAGCGCGTCGCCATCGCCCATAGCACCTGACCTGTGTTGCTCGGATCGATGTCATCGTCGACCACGATGACGTATTTGCCGAAATAGGCGCCGGCGGTGCATTGCGCGGCGAGCGCCATCACCTGCGCCGCGTGGCCGGCGTACATCTGCTTGATCGACACGACCGTCATGCCCCAGCCGGCCGCCTCGGGAATGGACCATACGCCCTGGATGCCCGGTACCCCGAGCTTCTGCAGGTCGGCCCAGATGCCGGCCGAGCGCACGGCGGCCCAGAACAATCCGCATTCGTTGGACGGGCCATCGGCCATGAGCGCGCACGTCAGCGTCGGGTTGTTGCGATAGCGCAGCCGCTCGACGCGCATGTACGGGGTGGCGCCGGAGGGCCGCCCGTAATAGCCGGTGAACTCCCCGAACGGTCCCTCGGCAAAAGTCTCGTCC
>DASXIG010000516.1:0-3628 GCA_036498105.1 Xanthobacteraceae bacterium
CTCCGCGAATTGTACCGCGATGACCTGGTGCGACTAAAGAAGTTGCTCGAAAATGAGCGGCCAAGCCGGGCTGCATTTTAGGTTGGCACGGTTTGCCCGTTCACATCCCTCGCGATCCCGAGCCAGACCGGACGACGGGTGCGCGGGCATCGTAGCGTGCGAGGCCGGGGCGACATCGCGGATGGTGGCTACCCGAAGCACCTCCGACAGGATTTCCGGCGTGACACCCAGGCGCATAGCCAGATCTCGGCGCGATGGCATCTCGCGGGTTTCGAACGCATGCGTTTTGCCCTGGTCGAGCACATCAAGCCCGTGATCGCGCAGCAAATTCGCGGCAACGCGACACCGAATGGCTCATGCAGTGCTGCTCTCACTTCGATGATCAAACCGCATATCTTGCCGGGATGAGATTGTCGAGCCGGTGGAGAGATACTGACAAGAGCCCGCCAGATCAGGATTACTGCGAGATCCATATTTGCTCACCGGCGAATCTTTTCATCGGAAACGGTGTGAGCGTCGTGGCCGTTCGCTTCGCGTTCGATTACGGCTGTTGTGACCTGAACGATCCGGAAGGGGTGCGGCGCGCCAATCACGAGTTCCTGAGCCTGTGGTATCCGATGGGCAGTCCTATTAACTGCACGACGGCGAGTGGACCATAGATCAGCGCGCCCGCAAGCGCGGACAGCTCGATTCTGATCTCGTCGGAGCCATTGACGCGGGGGAAGACAGGAGGTCAGGTTCGGGCGCCTCGAGGTCTGAGCGCAATCAGTTGGGCGTCAACAGTTCGCGCCGGTGGAGCGGCTTCAAGCGGAGTCACGGATGACTAGGTCGTCGCGGTGCACCATGGCCGCGCGGCCGCCGAACCCAAGTATTTTGACAATATCGGCTGAGGGTCGTCCCTTGATCTTTGCGGCGTCTTCCGCGTCATAGGCGACAAGCCCGCGGCCGACCTCCAGGCCATCCGGGCCGCGGATCAGCACGGCATCCCCACGCGCAAAGGAGCCCTCTATTTTAGAAACGCCGGCGGGCAGCAGGCTCCTCCCGCCGTGCAAGGCTGTCACGGCGCCAGCATCGATTGTGAGGGTCCCTTTCGGCTCGAGCGTGCCGGCGATCCATTTCTTGCGCGCCGTGACCGGGTTGGCGGGGGTGAGAAACCAGGTGCAGCGGGCGGTGCCTTGCGCGATCGCCGCGAGCGGATGCGCAATGCGGCCGGAAGCGATCAGCATGTGAGCACCGGCCTGGGTCGCGATCTTGGCGGCCTGGACCTTGGTCTGCATGCCGCCACGCGAGAGGTGCGAGGCAGCAGCCCCGGCCATCCCTTCGATCGCAGGGGTGATGCGCTCGACCACGGGAATGAAATTTGCCTGGGCGTTCGCAGCAGGCGGCGCGTCGTAAAGTCCGTCCACATCGGAGAGAAGCACCAGGAGATCAGCGCTGGTCATGCTGGCAACGCGTGCTGCCAGGCGGTCGTTGTCTCCGTAGCGGATTTCGTTGGTCGCCACTGTGTCGTTTTCATTAATCACCGGAACCGCGCGCCACTCCAAAAGCTTCCCTATAGTTGATCGCGCGTTGAGGTAGCGCCGGCGCTCCTCCGTGTCCTGCAGCGTGACCAGAACCTGCCCGGCGGTGATGCCATGGTGGCCGAGCACCTCGGTCCAGGTGCGTGCCAGCGAAATCTGGCCGATGGCGGCGGCAGCCTGGCTGTCCTCGAGCTTGAGCGGCCCGGGCTCCAAGGACAGCACGGTGCGCCCGAGCGCGACCGCGCCCGAGGAGACCACCAGCAAATCGCGGCCGTCGGCGTGCAGCTGCGCGATATCCTGCGCGAGCGCCGCGAGCCACTCATCGTTGAGCCGCCCGCCCTTGCTATCGACCAGGAGCGAGGAGCCGACCTTGACCACGATGCGGCGAAAATCAGAAAGCTTCGGCGGGTTGGCGGGCATCGATCGAGCGGCGCGTGCGCGTGAATACCTAGCGCGGCGTACTGTTGAGGTGTTCAGATCATTTTGCAGGCGCGCATGAGCTTGAGGGTCCGCGGAAGGCTCGGACGTCTATTGAACGCATAGTAGGTCTGCTGCTGTATGCCATCGTACAGACGTCTGTGCGCTACGATGCCTTTGAACGGAAACAGAAACCGGTTGATGAGCCAGTTGTGGAAGCCGAAGTAAAAGTAGAACGCCGTCACGGGGCTTCTATTCGCTCTGAACTCCCGATCATTCATGATGTCGGCGAACGGGGCAAGTCCGAGATGCAATACCTTGAGTCCCTCCTTCTGGAAGGTCTCGATGGCGACGCGCTTGAGCGCGAGTGTCACCAGGCGATCCGCCTCGGGCAGGTTTTGGCTGTGCTGGCTCAAATAGCCCATGACCTTGCCACCATCGTAAATCGGGTCGAAGAAGGCGAAGGCCACCAGCTTTCCCTCTTTATCGAAGGTGAAGAACCTGCGCACATCGGGTTCCTCTGCCAGAACCAGCGGGCGATTGAGGAAGATGATCTCCTCCTGGGTAAAGGTTCGGGTCTGCCGCCAGGCGTCGGAGAGAGCTTTGACTTTTTCGATGCCCACGTTGGTCAGAGTGTCTTCGCGGGTGACGAAGCCTCGCTTGTTCATGCGATTGAGTGCTTCGCGCAACGTCTGCTTTTTCTTGCCGCTGAAATTGTAGGTGGGCAGATCGATGTGAGTGTCGTAGCCCATCGCATTGATAATGAATCCCTGCTCCGCCAGCACTTTGGCAACGCCATGCGACACGAACCAGAAACCCACGTCGCGCGCGTGCGCGACAAAACGGGACATCAGATCCGGAAGGTTTTCGGGAGGAGCGACCGGGTCGGAGAGCACCAGCGCCGTACGGCCGACCTTCTTGTAAGCAAGGAACCCGCGTTCGTCACCGAAATGCTCAAGCCCGGGCTGGTAGACCGCCGAAAAGGCATAGGAACCTCGTCCATGCTCCCGCATCAACGCGATACGGACTGGCAACGGAACGCCGCTGGCGGTGCTCGCATTTTCGCGCGTCCGGGAGACGTCAATCGGGGCAAATCCACCGTTCAGTGAGATGTCTTTCATGGTGCATTCCTGTCGAGTTCAGACCGCTCTCTTGATCGGATGGCGACAATGGCAGCCAGCGGGCGTGTGTAGCACGATAGCGCGAAACAACAGCACCGACGGGAGGCGCACGCGGCTTTTCGGGCTCCGCAAGTAGCATGCGGTCATATGGGATTCCGAGTCAATTGTCCTCTCGACTGCGCGCCATGGAACCTGAGATACTGCCCATAATCATTGCACCCCTGGTCATTGCACCCCCTTTCGTCATTGCAGCATCCGCACAGCAGCGGCCGGAGCCGCCCTGCGGGCTACTGAGGGTTGAGCAATGACCTACCGCGGCCAGACATGTGGTCTGGCTTGACGAAATATGCTTCTTTGCAAAGGTGCGGGGCTCCTGGATTCACCAATCTCGCAGGAAACCACATGCGGCTGTCTCGATATTTCCTGCCAATCCTGAAACTCCCAAAGGGGCAGAGATGATCTCGATCAGCGTCCGGGCGCCAAATTCGCCACCGCCGATCTGATCGGAATTCCCTCGCAGAACCTCGTCGGCCCAAGCAACCTTGCCGAAGGCAAGGTAGAGTTCAAGAA
>DASXIG010000517.1:0-4682 GCA_036498105.1 Xanthobacteraceae bacterium
GTCCTCGGAAAAACCTTTGGCGATACGGTCCATCACGGTTGCCGGGAGCTGCCCCGATTTGAATCCCTGCATGGCTGCGACAATGTCGCTGGGATTGCGGCCGGCGAGCCGCACGACCGCCGTATCGACCCACCGGTTGCCGGGATGACAGCCGGAGCAACTCAGAGCGCCCGGCGGTGCATCGGCTGCAAGGGCAACCGGCGCGACGTACATCGCGACCAGCGCGGCGGCGGTAAGGATAGTGCGCCCGCGGGCGCCACAAACACGACGTATTTCGTGTCCCGGACGAGCGAGGCCGGCTCGCCGGGCGAGCGAAGATCCGGGACCCAGGGGCCACATGCTCAACCCTCGTTCCATCTGCGATGCCAGCACCGTTACCCGTTCCTCAGATCGTGGTTCTTCAGCGGCAATGCGCGGATGCGCTTGCCGGTGGCGGCAAAGACCGCGTTGCACAGCGCTGGCGCGACCGCCGCAACCGGAGGCTCGCCGACCCCGCTCCACGGCGCGCCGCTGGCGACGATGACGGTCTCAACCTTCGGCATCTCTGCAAGCCGCAGCATCTGATAATCGTCGAAGTTCGATTGCTCGACCGCGCCGCCCGCGACCGTGATCTCGCCGTAGAGCGCGGCCGTCAACGCAAACACGGTCCCGCCCTGCACCTGCATCTCCACGGTGAGCGGGTTGACCACCATGCCGCAGTCGATCGCGCTGATCACGCGATGCACCCGCAGCTCCGGGCTGGCGGAGACCTCGATCACGACCGCCGTGCAGGTGCCGCGCACCTCGTTGAGCGCGATGCCGCGGTACATGCCCGCGGGCGCCGGCTCCTCCCAGCCCGACCGGTCGGCAACGGCATCGAGCACGGCGCGCAGCCTTCCCGCGCGGGGGTAGCTGCCGAGAAGCTTGCGCCGATAGTGATAGGGATCATCGCCTGCCGCATGCGCCAGCTCATCGATGAAGCACTCCCGGAAGAAACAGTTCTGGGTGTAGTTGACGCAGCGCCAGAAGCCTATCGGCACGGGCGTCGGGCGGTTAGCGTAATCCGCGAGATAATTCGGGATGTCGTAGGGCATGTCCTCAACAAAACCTTCCTGAAACTGCTTGTCCACATGGCCGGGAAGCAGCACGGGCAGGAGCGAGGGCCCCGCGAGCCGCACGTGCCAGGCGATCGGCTCACCGTTGGCGCCGATGCCGGCCCGCATCCTGGCCATGGCGGCGGGACGATAGAAGTCGTTGCGCATGTCCTGCTCGCGTGTCCACACGAGCTTGACGGGCTGCGGCACGTGCCGGGCGATCTGAACCGCAAGCGTTACAAAATCCTGCATCAGATCGCGGCGCCCGAAACCGCCGCCGAGCATGGTCCGGTGCAATATCACGTTCATGCGCGGAACCCCGGCGGCTCGCGCGGCGGCGATGAGCGCTGCCTCGCCGTTCTGCACCGGCGCCCACACTTCGACCTCGTTGCCGCGAACCTGCGCGGTGGCGTTTTGCGGCTCCATGGTGGCATGCGCGAGGAACGGCACTGCGTAGTCCGCCTCGATGCGCCGATCGGTTTCCGCGAATGCCGCTGCAAAATCTCCTTCGCTGCGGCCGGTGCCGGCTTCGGCCGCTGCAAGCCCGCTGCGCAGATGCGCCGCGATGCTTTCGCTCGATATGCTCCCCTGCTCTCCGGCGTCCCAGGTCAGCTCGAGCGCTTCCGCCGCCTTCTTTGCTCGCCACCAGTCCTCGGCAATGACCGCGACCGCATGCTCGAGCGGCACGACCTTGCGCACGCCGGTCACCCCGGCAATCCGATTATCGTCAATCCATTTCAATCGCGCGCCGAAGACCGGCGCCGGGATCAGCGCGGCGTAGAGCATGTCAGGCACACGCACGTCGATGCCGTAGACCGCTCTGCCCTGCGCCTTGTCAGGGATGTCCAGCCGCCGCTGCGGGGTGCCGATCAGCTTCCAGGCGTCGGGCTCTTTCAACCTCACTTCGGCCGGCGGAGGAATCTGCGCCGCGGCGGCTGCAACCGCGCCGAAGGTGAGCGTGCGCCCGCTCGGCCCATGCGTGATGACGCCGTCAGCGGCCCGGCATTGCGTTGCGGGCACGTTCCAGCGCGCGGCCGCGGCTGCGATCAACATCTCGCGCGCCGCGGCGCCGGCCTCTCGCAATCTTTGCTGCGAGATGCGGACCGAGCGGCTGCCGCCGGTGGACATGTCGCCCCAGACGCGCTGCCGCCGGGCGTTTTCCTCCGGCGCAACAAATTCGGCCCTCACCTTGCTCCAGTCGCATTCGAGCTCTTCGGCGACCAGCATTGGCAAGGCTGTCAGCACGCCTTGTCCCATCTCGGCCTTGGCCACCCGGATGGTGACGGAATCATCCGGGGCGATGACGATCCAGGCGTTGATCTCCGCGCCGGCTTCTTCTGCATCTGCCGGTTGCGGGCCGTGCGGAAGCCGGAAACCGAGCGTGAGCGCGCCGCCCAGCGCCGCCACGCTGGCAACAAGCGACCGCCGATCGATGGAAATCGAGCTCACGGCAAATTCGACGCGATGCGGGCAGCAACGAACCCCTGGCCAGAACAAGTGTAACGGGAAAATCGCAACCGCGCGAGGGAGTTCCGCAGCGTCTCCTTGCGCAATTCGCGCAGCGCCGCCATGGTCCGGCGAGACGTAGTTTTATGGGAGGATGGCGAGATGCCGACCAAGAAATACGAGACCGTGCTGATCGAGAAGGAGGACGGCATCACCTGGCTGATCATGAACCGGCCGGAGAAGCGCAACGCCATGAGCCCGCAGCTGCACGTGGAGATGGACGACGCGCTCGCCGAGCTTGCCGTCGATCCGGACACCCAGGTGCTCGTGCTCACGGGGTCGGGCGATGCGTTCTGCTCGGGGCAGGACATCAAGCTCTATTTCCGCGCCAACGACGATGCCCCGGCCGCGCGCGCCAAGGCGCGCCACGCCTCCAATCAATGGCGCTGGCACCGGCTCTCGACCTTCCCGCAGCCGACCATCGCCATGGTGAACGGTTTTTGCTTCGGCGGCGGCTTCACCCAGGTCTGCGCCTGCGACCTTGCGGTCGCCGCGGACGATGCGCTGTTCGGGCTTTCCGAGGTGAACTGGGGCATCCTGCCGGGCGGCATCGTGTCGTGGAACGTGGCGCAGATGCTCAATTTCCGCGACGGGATGTATTACGCGCTCACCGGCGATACCTTCGACGGGAACAAGGCCAGGGAGATGGGCTTCGTTAATTTCTCCTTCCCGCGGGGCGAACTCAGGGCCGAGACGAGCAAGCTCGCGCGCAAGCTGATGGAGAAATCGCCCGCCGTGCTGCGCTACACCAAGGAAGCATTGCGCGCGGTGCGGTTCATGAACGAGCCGCAGGCGGCGGACTACCTCAATGCCAAGAGCGATGCGTTGCGTTTTGCGGACAAGGAGGACAGCCGCGGCCAGGGCATGAAGCAGTTCCTGGACGACAAGTCCTACCGCCCGGGCTTCGGCCCGTTCAAGCGCGCGAAGCGCGCCTGAGGGCGCGCGCTCTCGTCGCACCACAATCGCGCCGCAATCCTCTTGACGAACGGGGCGCGGCTTGGTTTGATTTCAGACATACGGCAACAGGGTGCTTTCCGGCCGCAAGGAGACGAACTTGAACCACAACGCGTCAAAAAAACTCAACCGCAAGACGGTTACCTCCCCGCTCAAGACTGCAACAAAGCAAAAGCCCCCGCGCACGGCGCGCCACACGGACTTCCGGTCGTCTCCCTGGTACGAGAAAGCCGCGCAGTCGATCGGTGTGAGCGCAAGGGCTTCGTAGGGGCGACGCACCGCTTCGCCCGGCATCTCCCAGCCGCGTCTCTGTGCGAATAGGGGCGCGGCATGCCTCGCCCCTACGAATATACGGCCACCCTACTCCGGATCCTCGCGCGCTTCACGCTCGCGCAGGTAATCTTCCGTCGTGCGCGGCTGCGGGCGCGGCGGAGCACCGTGCGGGTCGAGCTCCTGCTCGGTCATCGCGATCACGCGGCAGTCCTCGCACATCTTGATGACGTCGAGGCGCGCCGCGTCGCCGGCGAACATCCAGTGCTTGCCGGCAAGCTTCGCGGTCACCCGCTCGATGGTGCTCTTCACGCCGAACGGCTTGCCACAGCGGATGCAGTGGAACGGCTCTTCCTCCTTCAGCACGCGCGCGGTCGCGGTCGCGGCGCGGAAATCGAGCTGCGGGCGCAGCGTAATCACCTTCTCTGGGCAGGTTGCCTTGCAAAGGCCGCACTGCACGCAGAGGTCCTCGGAGAAGCGCAGCATGGGACGCTCCGGGTTGTCGCCGAGCGCTCCGGTCGGGCACGCCGACACGCAGGCAAGACACAGCGTGCATCCCGCCTCGTCGAGCTCGATGGTCCCGAATGGCGCCCCTTGCGGCAACGGCACCACATCGACGGGCGCCGGCGCGACGCGGTGAAGCTCGCGCAGGGCAAGCCGCATGAGCTCGCGCTTCCCCCCTGACGGCACGAAGCTCGCGGGCTGCGCCGCGCCCTCGCCCGCGTGCAGCGACCACAAAGACGCGCCGAGCGCATCGGGATCATCGAGCTCGAGCGCGGCAACGCGGCCCGCCCCGAAACCCAAGCCGGCCAGGATCGCCTCGGCGAGGACGAGAGTCTGCTCGATGCCGGCAACATCGTGGCGCGGCTTTGCGCGCAG
>DASXIG010000518.1:0-4205 GCA_036498105.1 Xanthobacteraceae bacterium
GAAGAACAGGATCAGCATCACGCCGAGCGCAGCCCCGTTGTCGAGCGCCACCAGCTGCCAGTTGCCGACCGCCGCGACGATCGCGACCAGCATCGCGACGATCGGCACCGCCACCAGGACGGCGGCGCGCGGGTGCACGAACACGAGTCGTTCCAGCGCGAACAGCGCGATCAGCGCCATGCCGATCGTGAACGGCACCACCGCCCAGGCCGCGTTGATCTGCAGCATCGGCATCAGCGAGGTCGCGGCGACCGCGAGCAGGTCGAACGAGACGATGAGCGTCGTCAGCGCGACGAACAGGATGAGCGCATCCACCGCGACCGCGATCGCGGCGCGCAGCCCGTTGGGCAGGAACCTCGTGACGAACTGGATCGCCGTGTGATGGCGCGCCCGGTACGACACCGCGCCGCCGATGAACGCCAGCGTGACGAGGCAGAGCTTCGAGGCCTCGTCGCTCCACAGCAGCGACAGCGTGAACAGCGAGCGGATCGTAATGTCGGTGAGCACGACGCTGATCTCGCCGATCAGTGCCGCCACCACGATCCCGCGCGCGATCCAGTCGATCGCGTTGAGCGCCGAGCGGACGAGGGCAGCTCCGCGATGATCGACTTTCGACGAGCCGGCGATCGCCGCTGGGTGGCTCTCGCTACTCATACATCCCCATCCTCGTCACCCTTGTATGAGGGTTGGGTTGTCAAGCCTGTTGGATTGGATTGGTGAGTAGCTGTCCGGGGACGGATCGGCGCCGCTCGCCCCCCACAGAGCAGGCGGCGACGATCCGTCCCCGGACAGCGGGCGGATGCGACTTGGATGAGAGCAATCGACGTCGGACTGGGCCATTTGCGGAGCATGCGGGATCACCGCATCACCTTGTATCCGGTCGGGCGCGAAAGCCCGGTACCCAAATCTTTCATGCACGGGTGAAAGCGTGGCCCACAAGAGACGGGATCCATCTGAGAGAGCGGGGAGGTTAAGCCCCTGGGTGACAACGATCACGCGTCTATCCTGTGTCAGGTTGGCGGTCATCGGTCGCGGTTGGTCACAAGCTCGGACGCAGTACGGCTCCGGTGGGAACGACGCCGGTCTGGAGGTATCGCCACAGTGCGACCATGAGCTTGCGCGCGACCGCCACGATGGCGATGCGGCGCACGCGGCCCTTGGTGTCGCCCACGCGCTTGCGGAACCAGAGGGTCAGGTCGCTGTCCGGCTGATGGCGGATCCACAGCCAGGCGAATTCGATGGCGAGCTTGCGGGCGCGATGGTTGCCGGCCTTGCTGATACCCTGGTCGCGCTCCCTGTCGCCGCTGTTGAAGGGAGTTCCGGCGAGGCCGATGTAACTGCCGACCTGCCGGCGATTGTCGAAATCGCGATAGAACACCTCATTGACGAGCCCTTGCCCGCCGACCGGACCGATGGCCTTGAGCTGAGCAAGCTGCACGACCTTTGCCTCCGCCGTGCCCGGCGCCGCGGCGCGCTGCTCGGCCCGGCTCTCGGCCTCGATCGTAGCGATGTGCTGGCTCAGCAGCCGCAACCTCTCGTGCTCGCGCACGAGTTCGTCCTTGAGACGCGGGCTCAGCTCCCGTCCGTCGCCAGTGCGCGCCTGATCAAGCGACTTGATGAAATCCGGCTTGAGCGGCATCGCGTCCCGAATGCCGTGCGCATGCAACAGCCCCTTGATGCGATTGGTGTGGGCGGTGCGCTCCTTGAGCAGGCGATCTCGCTCGCGGTTGCGGCGCTTGCGATCCTCCTCCTCGACCGTCGGCACGTGGATCATGCTGCACACCCTCGGCTCCCCGCGCAGATAGGCCAGCAGCGTGCGCAGCATGCGCTCCAGGTCGATCCGATCGGTCTTGGCGCTCCGCGCACGCCGGTCGACTGCGATGCTCGCTGCGTCGATCACGTAGTTGGTTACGCCTTGCTCGGTGAGCCAGCGATGCAGCCAATGGCCGTCAAAGCCCGCCTCGTAGCAGGATACGATGCGAACCTCCTTGCCGCTGCGAGCCGCCTTCTCCCGCGCCAATGCCAGGCGCGCCGACAGCGCCGGCAAATCGCCACCAGCAATCGTAAACCGGCTGATCTTCTGCGATCCCGCGCTCATCACGCCGAGCTTCCACTTCGATTTACTCAGTTCAAACACCACGTGCACCGTGGCATACTCCTGCGCGGTGGGTGCGTCAGTCCGATCGGCCTTCATTTGCTTGATCCTCGAGGTTGGATGGCTGGAACAACCAATCCTAACCTGCTGGCCACCCACCGCCTCATAGGATCTGAGGCGGCCGCGCGCTCTTGCGCGCGGCCCTCGAAGGGCGACGGCCCATCCGGGGCCGCTTGCTTTGGCTGTGGCGCCGCATCGGCCGATCATCCTTCGAGGGCCGCGCAAGAGCGCGGCCGCCTCAGGATGACGGGGCTGACTCATGATGAGCCGCAGGCTCAAGCGCTCCCCGCCTGCTTCACCACCGCGTCGACCAGGTCGCCGCCGATCACGTTGCGGAAATCCTGGTAGACGCCCGCCGTCGCCTTGCGATAGGCGTCGCGGTCGACCTCGTTGATGGTGAGGCCCTTGCTCTTGAGGAAGGTCGAGGTCTCGTCGGTCTTCGCCACCATGGTCTTGCGCCAGTCGCCGGTCAGCTCCTGCGACGCCGCGCGCAGCGCCTCCTGCAGATCTTTGGACATTGCGTCGAACTTGCGCTTGCTGACCATCATGACGCCGGCGTTGTAGACGTGGTTGGTGAGGTTGATGGTGTTCACCACCTCGTAGTGCTTGGCCGACGGCAGCGCGATGATCGGCGTCTCGATCGCCTCGATCGTGTGCTGCGACAGCGCGAGATAGATCTCGCTGTAGTCGATCGCGATCGGGTTGGCGCCGAGCGTGCGGAAGGTTGCCGCGAAGATCGGGCCGGGCTGGACGCGGATCTTGAGCCCTTTCACATCTTCTGGTTTCGGCACCTTGCGATTGATGGTCGAGGTCACGCGCCAGCCCCAATAGCCGTAGGAGAGGCCGTAGATGCCCTTCGGCGTGAGCAGCTCGGCGAGCTGCTTGCCGACCGGGCCATCGAGCACCTTCTCGGCGCTGGCGAGATCGGGAAACAGGAACGGCAGGTCCATCACCTGGAACTGGGGGACCAGCGTGTCGATGTAGCCCGACGTGTGCGCGCACAGGTCGATGATGCCGGTCTGCAGGCCGGTGAGGATGTTGAGCTGGCTGCCGAGCTCGCCGGTGCCGTAGACCTGCACCTCGACGGCGCCGTTGGTCTTCTTCTTCACGTTGTCGGCGAAGCGCAGCAGCACCTGGTAGAGCGGATGGTTGCGGGTGTCCGCGAAGGTGAGCTTGAGCGTATGCGCCGGCGCCTGCGCGAACCCTTCGCGCGCCACGACCGGCGCCGCGATCGCGCCGAGCGCGGCCGTCCTCAGCATGGTGCGGCGGTTGAGCATTTTCGGTCCTCCCTTGCGGATTTGATGCTTGTTGCGGCCATTGTATCGGCCGCGACCGCGTGAGGCCACCGCCGAAGCGATCGCATGTCAGGTGAGCACAATGCCCGCGCCCCCTCTCCCCCTTCAGGGGGAGAGGGTCGGGGTGAGGGGTCTCCGCGAGTCGCTACATCGGAGTCTGTGGAGCGGCCCCCTTGTATCCCGACCTTCTCCCCCTGAAGGGGGGAGAAGGAGCGCTGGCGCCGTGCTCACCTCACATGCGTTGGCCCTACGTCCGGCGAGAGACAGGACGACCGCTGCGGCGTCATGACGCGACGATCTGGTCGAGCACTTCCTCGGCGAGCGACAGCGCGCTGGTGAGCCCCGGCGACTCGATGCCGAACAGGTGCACGAGGCCCGGCATGCCGTGCGCGGCCGGCCCCTCGATCAAGAAGTCGGCCGCCGGCTCGCCCGGACCTGTGAGCTTGGGGCGAATGCCCGCATAGTCGGGAAACAGCGAATTGTCCGGCAGCCCCGGCCAGTAGGTTCGGATCGCGGCGTAGAACGCGTCGCCGCGGCGCGGATCGACGTCGAAGTCCATCGCCTCGATCCATTCGACATCGGGGCCGAACCGCATGCGGCCGGCGAGATCAAGCGTAATATGGATGCCGAGCCCGCCCGGCACCGGCGCCGGATAGATCAGCCGCGAGAACGGTGCGCGGCCGGCGAAGCCGAAATAGTTGCCCTTGGCGAGCACCAGCTTCGGCACCCGGGCTGCCGGATAGCCGTCGGTGGCG
>DASXIG010000519.1:0-5135 GCA_036498105.1 Xanthobacteraceae bacterium
GCGCGAGCGGGTCCTGCCCTTGAAGGTGATGTTGCCGCGCTGGGGATGATAGAAGCCGTTGATGACGTTGAGCATCGACGTCTTCCCGGCGCCGTTCGGGCCGATGATGGCGCGGATCTCGCCCTTGCGGATGTCGAACGAGACGCCGGTGACCGCTTTGACGCCGCCAAACGAGAGCGAGACGTTCTCGACCGAGAGCAGCACTTCGCCGGCTGCGACGTCCTGCCCGGTCGGCGCTCTCATCCCGGTGCTCCGATGTCGCCGACTACAGCGCATCGCGGTGAAATATTAATACGATCAGCGAATTCAGTCCGACAGCCCGTGCGCTGCACGGTCATGCCGCCTGCTCCAGCACGCGCGGCACGGACGCCGTCTCGACGTCGCGGATTTTCACGCGCGCGGAAAGCACGCCCTTATGTCCATCCTCGAACGTCACCTCGGTGGCAATTTCCGACTCGCGCGCGCCGGAATAAAGCGCATCGATGAGAGGAGCATAGCGCTCGGCAACAAAGCTGCGGCGCACCTTCTGAGTGCGGGTTACCTCGCCGTCGTCGGCGTCGAGCTCCTTGTGCAGAACCAGAAAGCGGCGGATCTGCGCGCCTGCCATCGCTTTCTCGTGCACAAGGGACCGGTTCACCTCCTCTACATGCTGCGCCATCATGTCATAGACCAGGGGATGCCCGGCGAGCTCCTGATAGGAGCCGTAGGTGATGTTGTTGCGCTCGGCCCAGTTACCGACGGCAGTCAGATCGATGTTGAGCATGGCGCAGACGAAATCGCGCTTGTCGCCGAACACGACCGCTTCGCGGATGTTCGGATAGAACTTGAGCTTGTTCTCGAGATATTTGGGCGCGAACAGCGTGCCGTCGTTGAGCCGGCCCACGTCCTTGGCGCGATCGATGATCTTGAGGTGGCCGGTATCGGGATCGATCAACCCGGCGTCCCCGGTGCGCACCCAGCCGTCGGTAGTCTTGGTCTCCGCCGTCTTTTGCGGATCCTTGTAGTATCCCATGAACACGCCCGGCGATTTGAACAGCACTTCACCGTTGTCCGCGATCCGGATGTCCACATCGATATTCGGCTTGCCCACCGTGTCGGAATGGATCTCCCCATCCGGCTGGGCCGTGATGTAGACCGATGCCTCGGTCTGGCCGTAGAGCTGCTTGAGGTTGACGCCGAGCGCGCGCCAGAACCGGAAGATTTCCGGGCCGATCGCTTCGCCGGCGGTATAGGCGAGCCTAACGCGCGACACGCCCAGCCGGTTCTTCAGCGGTCCATACACCAGGAGATCGCCGAGCCGGTAAAGCACGCGAGCATGCAGCGGCACTTTTTCCTTGTTGAGGATTTTCTCGCCCCAGCGCCGCGCAAGCGCAATGAAATAATTGAACATCGCCCGTTTGAGACGACCGGCGTCCTCCATGCGCACCATGGTGAGCGTGAGCAGGTTCTCGTAGATGCGGGGAGGCGCAAAGCCATAGCTCGCCCCGATCTCGCGCCGATCCTCAAAAACGGTTTCCGGACTTTCCGGACAATTGACGCAAAACCCTGCCGCGAAGGGTTGCGCGTAGGAAAAGACGTGGTCGCCGACCCAGGCGAGCGGGAGATAGGCGATGACGTCCTCGTCGGCCCCGAGATTATCGAACTTATTGCCGTTGATGGCGGAGACGATCAGATTCTCGAAGCTCAGCATCACGCCTTTGGGCCGGCCGGTCGTGCCCGAGGTGTAGAGCATCACGGCAAGATCGCTGCCCTTTCCCGCCGCCACGGAGTCGTCCCACCACTTGCCCGCATCCGCGTCCGCCGCGAGCCGCTCGAGCCCGAGCTTCTGGACGTCATCCATCCATTTGACGCGGCTGTGGTCGTACTCCCGCAGTCCCCGCGCCTCGTCATAGACAATGTGAGACAGGCGTGGGAGCCGATCTGAGATCAGGGCAAGCTTGTCGACCTGCTCCTGGTCCTCGACGACCGCGATGGTGACTTCGGCATGATCGAGAATGTAGGCCATCTCTTCCGCGACTGAATCCGCGTAGATGGGTACCGGCACGGCGCCGAGCGCCTGCGCGGCGCACATTGCCCAGTAGAGTCGCGGCCGGTTGGTTCCGATGATGGCGACCTTGTCGTCGCGTTTGAGCCCGAGCGTTGCCAATCCCAGGGAGAGCGCTCGCACCTCCCCGAGCACCTGGCGCCAGGTCCAGGTCTGCCAGATCCCGAGGTACTTGTGCCGGTAGGCCGGCCGATCCGCGAACGCGCGGGCGTTGCGGATCAGGAGCTTGGGAAATGTGTTTTCGCCCGCAGCGACAGCGTTCATGGCCACGGCCTCCCTCCCATTTCAGCGCGAACCCGGCGCGCGGGATGGTGATTGTCTGCCCGTAAGCGGCAGATCGTTTTCCCGCCATAAGAAAATGACCCGAGGACGGGGTCAAGCCGGGAATTGGTCTAATATCTTACTCGGCGGCCCGCAGCAGTGGCGCAGGGCCGGCGCGGAACTGCTCCAAGAGCGCGGCTTCGTCCGCCTTGGCGGCCTTGAGGTGGCGCATCTTGACGTGCCCGAAGCCGCGGATTTTTTCCGGAATGGCCGCAAGCCCCACCGCGATGTGATGGTTGTTGGGGTCGAGCTTACCCAGGATCTCCTCGAGCATGCGCTCATAATCTCGCACCAGCCTGCGTTCGGTCCTGCGCTCCGGCGAGTAGCCGAAGGGATCCAGCGCCGTACCGCGCAGGAACTTGAACGTTGCGAGCACCTTGAATAGCGGGAAGATCCAAGGGCCGAAGGTGAGCTTTTTCGGCTCCCCGGTCACCTTGTTCACCGGTGCGAGCAGCGGCGGCGCGAGATGCACGTGAAGGCGCAGATGTTCGCCGCCAAGCTCGGCCCCCACCTGCTTCATGAATGAGCCGTCGGAATAGAGCCGCGCAACTTCATACTCGTCCTTGTAGGCCATCAGCTTGAAGAGATAGCGCGCGACCGCATCGGCAAGCCCGCTCTTGCCGGGAGCGCGCGCCACCTCGACCGTCTTGGCGCGTTCCACCCACTCGCGATAGCGCTTCGCATAGGCGGCATTCTGATACGCGGTCAGAAAGTCCGTTCGGCGGGCAATCGTTTCATCAAGGGACCGGGAGAGCTTGCGGGCATCGCTTGCCGCCTCTGACGGCTTGAGCAGAGTCTCGATCGCAGCCGGATCGGCAGCGGCGCGGCGGCCCCACCGGAAGGCTTGCTTGTTCATCTCGACGGCCTCGCCGTTGAGCTCGATCGCCTGCTCGATCGATTCCGCCGCAAGCGGTATGGCGCCGAGCTGATAGGCGTAGCCGACGAGAAATATGTTTGCTCCGACGGTACTGCCGAACAGCGTGGTTGCGGCACGCGATGCGTCGAGGAAATGCGTTCTCTCCCGCCCGGCATCGGCGATGATAGCCCGCTTGAGGCGTTCGGTCGGGAGCGAGAAATCAGGATTACGCGTGAAATCGCCGGGCAGGAACTCGGCCACGTTGACGACCATCTCGGTGGATCCGTGCTTGACCGCTGCCAGCACCTTCTTGTTGCCGGCAACGACGATGTCCCCACCGAGCACCAGCTCGGCTCCGCCGGCTGCGATCCGGATGGCGTGGATGTCCTCGGGCCGCTGCGCGATGCGCATATGGCTGTGCACTGCGCCGCCCTTCTGGGCGAGGCCCGCCATGTCGAGCACCCCGACGCCTTTGCCCTCGAGATGCGCCGCCATGCCGAGAATGCCGCCGATGGTGACGATACCGGTGCCGCCCACCCCGGTCACGATGATGTCGTAGGTCTGATCGATCGGCGGCAGCTTCGGTTCCGGCAGCGAGCTCAGATCGAGAGCGGGAGTCGCTGCTGTGCCGCGCTTGAGCTTTGCGCCTGTCACCGTGACGAATGACGGGCAGAAGCCCTTCACGCACGAAAAATCCTTGTTGCAGCTCGACTGATCGATGGTGCGTTTGCGCCCCCATTCGGTCTCCAGCGGCTGCACCGATACGCAGTTCGATTTCACGCCGCAGTCGCCGCAGCCCTCGCAGACGAGCTCGTTGATGATTACGCGCTTGTCGGGATCGGGGAAGCGCCCGCGCTTCCTGCGGCGGCGTTTCTCCGCTGCGCAGGTCTGGTCGTATATCAGCACGGTGACCCCGGGTATGCCGGCGAGCTCCTGCTGAACGGGAATCAGATTGTCGCGATGATGGATGGTGAGCCCGCGCGGCCACTCCTCGCTCTTCGCGTATTTCCAGGGTTCGTCCGTGACCACGACGACCCGTTGGGCACCTTCGGCCGCCACCTGGCGTGCGATTTGCGGCACCGTAAGCCCGCCGTCATTCGCCTGCCCGCCGGTCATGGCGACGGCATCGTTGAACAGAATCTTGTAGGTGATGTTGACGCCGGAGGCGATAGCGGCGCGGATCGCCATGTAACCGGAATGGTTGTAGGTGCCGTCGCCCAGATTCTGGAAAACGTGCGGGCGCTTGCTGAACGGCGCCTCGCCGATCCAGTTCGCTCCCTCGCCACCCATCTGGGTGTAGCCGAGCGTTGAGCGATCCATCCACTGTGCCATGTAATGGCAGCCGATGCCGGCATAGGCGCGCATGCCCTCCGGCACCACCGTGGATGAATTGTGCGGGCAGCCCGAGCAGAAGTACGGGGTGCGGACCGCGATATCCTGGATTTGCGCCAGGGTCGACTGAGCTTGCTTCAGCCCGGCGACCCGGTCGGCGATCTCCTCGTGCGGGCCGAGCCGCTGCAGGATGCGTTCGCCGACGCAGATCGCGATTTCATTGGGATCCAGCGCGCCCTTCACCGGGAACAGCCAGTTGCCCTGCTCGTCCTTCTTTCCGATGCACACCGGCTGATTGGTGACGCCATACAGCTCCTCACGCACCTGAACTTCGATCAGCGAACGCTTTTCCTCCACGACGATGATGAGCTCGAGGCCATCGGCAAAATTCTGCAGATCGGTTTTGCTGATCGGCCAAGGGCAAGCGATCTTGTAAAGCCGGATGCCGAGATCGTTGCACCTCACCTCGTCGATTCCGAGCTCGTCGAGCGCCTGGCGCACGTCGAGGTAGCTCTTGCCGACGGTGATGATGCCGATCCTGGGCTTGCGCCCGCCCGAGGTGATGTATTTGTTGAGCTTGTT
>DASXIG010000520.1:0-3487 GCA_036498105.1 Xanthobacteraceae bacterium
AGCTTCCCAAGAAGCGGTTTCTCCACACGCCTTCGTTCGTTGGCATGCACTACACTGACGATCTGATTGTTCTGGAAATCACCTTCATCCAAGGGCGACCAAAGGAGACGCGGCTAGCGCGTTTGAAGGACATCAATGCGCGGGTTGCGGTCGCGGCAGGCTTGTCCCCGGACGACTTGTTGATCACCCTCTATGAGATCCCGGGTGAGAACATCTCCTTCGGACAGGGTGAGGCGCAACGCGCCAATGCCGTGGTGCACGCGTGAAACCGGGCAATAAGGCAAATATCATGTCTAGACCGTATGTTCGCCTAGCGCACTGAGAGGCGGCCCGTCTCACGACATGACAAGATTCGAGGGTTAAGCCGGTAGGCCGGCAGAGAGCCTCAATCATGGGAGACGGGCCAGATGGATTCTATCACCTACGTTGGACTCGATGTGCACAAGACGACGATCGCTGTCGCCGTGGCCGATGGAGGTCGGTCAAGCGAGGTTCGGCAGTTGGGTGTTTTTGCCAATCGAGCCGACGTTGTGCGCAAGATGGTCGAGCGGCTTGAGCGACCGGGCCGGCGGTTGAGGTTCTGCTACGAAGCAGGCCCGTGCGGTTATGGGCTGCATCGGTTTCTACACGGGCTCGGGCACGCCTGCACGGTTGTTGCGCCGTCGCTGATCCCAATCAAAGCGGGGGATCGGATCAAAACCGACCGGCGCGATGCTGTGATGTTGGCGAGGCTGCACCGAGCCGGCGAGCTGACTGGAGTTTGGGTTCCAGACGCCGCCCATGAAGCAATGCGCGACTTGGTTCGAGCGCGTGCGACGGCGATGAAGGTGTTGTCCAAGGCGCGCCAACACCTTGGTGGATTTCTCCTGCGACACGGGAGGATCTATTCCGGCGTTCGGACCTGGACCCAAGCTTATCGACGCTGGCTCACGACGGTGCGCTTTGATCACCCTGCACAGCAGATCGTGCTGCAGGACTACATTGATGCCATCACCGATGCGGAACGGCGGGTTGACCGACTGACGCTGCAGATCACCGAGCATCTACCGAGCTGGTCGATGGCGCCGGTCGCGACCGCGATCCAGGCGATGCGCGGAGTTGCTTTGATCAACGCCGTAACGATCGTGGCAGAGGTTGGCGACTTTTCCCGGTTCGGCAATCCACGCCAGCTGATGGCCTATCTTGGCCTGGTTCCATCTGAGCATTCGAGTGGCGGCGCAGTGCGCAGGGGTGGGATCACAAAAGCCGGTAATCCCCACGCCCGACGCGCCCTAATCGAGGGAGCTTGGACCTATCGCATGCAGGCACGCGTCAGCCGGAAGCTGTACGATCGGCTGGAGGGAGTGCCGCAGAATGTGCGCGACATTGCCTGGAAGGCGCAGGTTCGGTTGTGCAGTCGGTGGCGACGACTTGCTGCCAGCGGGAAGCCGAAGGTTGTCGTTACGACCGCGATCGCACGCGAGATGGCGGGCTTCATCTGGGCCATCGCCCGTCAGGTTCAGCCGCGGGCAGTTTGACAATCAAAACGAACTCGATCCAACCAGCAGAGGGCATCCAACTATCGTCACTCTCCCAGGCGCCTACGGCGGGAGGCAGGGCAACCGCAGGGAATCCTCGAGACCTGTTATGAGCCGGCCATGTGCCGACGCTCGTCTCTAGAACGAGGCAGCCCGAGACGGAATCCCGGTCATGCGGTAACCAACCCGCGCATGAGAGCTTGTTAACCGGCGTCTTCAGTCTCTGCCTCCTGCCGTGCGCGTCTAATTGCTCCTCATTGCGTTCGGTGAAAGCCGGAGACGACAGACCGCGTCTGCGCTCTTGACAACGAACATGAGAGCAGGCCGCTGAAAAAGTCGGCTGACGAGACCGAGCGAATCTGATTCCGCTGTTCTTGCCAATTGGGAGGCAAGGATGCGCGGCTCGGATGAGCGGAGTGGTGAGCTGTTCTCGTATATTGATCTCGAGGAACGCGTTCCGGAGAGGCATCCGCTGCGACTGATCCGTCGCATCGTAAACGAGGTGCTGGTCGCACTCGACAGCGAGTTCGCCAAGATTTACGCCGACAGGGGACGGCCATCGATTCCACCCGAGCGGCTGCTCCGCGCCCTTCTACTTCAGGCATTCTACACGATCCGCTCCGAGACCCAGTTGATGGAGCAACTCCACTACAATTTGCTGTATCGTTGGTTCGTCGGGCTCGGGGTCGACGAGCCGGTGTGGGTGCCGACGGTTTTCACGAAGAACCGCGAGCGGCTGCTGGAGGCGGAGGTCGCGCACAAGTTCCTGGCCGAGCTTTTGAACCACAAGGAAGTGCGCGGCCTGCTATCGGACGAACACTTCTCGGTCGACGGGACCCAGATTGCGGCGTGGGCGTCGATGAAGAGCTTCCGCGCCAAGGACGGTTCGGACGAGCCGCCGTCGGGTGGCCGCAATGGCGAGCGCGACTTCCACGGCGAGACGCGCAGCAACGACACGCACGCTTCAACCACCGATCCGGAAGCCCGGCTCTATCGCAAGGGCAAAGGCAAGGAGGCCAAGCTCTCCTACGTCGGCAATGCGCTGACCGAGAACCGCCACGGGCTGGTGATCGAGGCCGAACTTGGGACGGCGACGGGAACCATCGAACGCGAGGCAGCGATGACGATGGTCGTGCGTCATTCGCCGGGATCGCGTCGTGTCACGCTCGGCGCCGACAAGGCTTATGATGTCCACGGATTTGTCGACGATTTGCGCGACCTCAACGTCACGCCGCACATCGCCCAGAACACCACCAACCGCAGTTCGGCGATCGACGTTCGCACGACACGCCATCCCGGTTACGCGATCAGTCAGCAGAAGCGCAAGCGAACCGAGGAACCGTTCGGCTGGGGCAAGACCATCGGCGGGCTCGCCCGGCCCATGCTACGCGGACTCGCGCGCTTACGGTTTAAGTTCATTCTGACAATGGCAGCCTACGACCTCATCCGGCTACCAAAATTGCTCGGGGCGTCGGCATAACCGGCGGAACGTGGTCGGCAAGGAAGTCGAGATCGGCCAAACTATGCGCAATCATCGACCTCGGCCCGACTGCACCAGCAGATCAGAGTAAGTCGATGCAAATTTCAGTGACCTGCTAATTGTTCAAGGCCTTTGATCTTCGAGTCGGCTTCGATTTGCTGCTTGCTGAAATCGCCGAAATCATCGGGAGTTAGGTCGGGATCTCCGAAAGCGCGATTGGCTGGCGGTCCATTCGTTGCCATTGTATGCCCTCTATTAAAGATTGGCTTCGCATATCTGCGCCTTGGAGCGCGCCGCAGAGCAAAAAGGAAATCTGGCGGCCAAAAGGCAATTATTACGCTGAAGTTTTATTCGGTAATGTGCTTTCGCGAGGTCTGCTACGATAAACGTGCCGCATAAATGTCGTGAACGCAACTAAAATAGCGCCCGTGGGGGCACTTTTAAATCGATCCGGTCGGTTTTTTCGCGGAGCGAACACCCGGTCGACGAT
>DASXIG010000521.1:0-2785 GCA_036498105.1 Xanthobacteraceae bacterium
CCTTGCCGGCAATCTCCCGGATCGTCGGGACTGCGCGCTCGATGCGGGTCGCATCAGCAACTTTGCCGTTTTCGACCGGCACGTTGAAGTCGACCCGCACGAGCACTCGTTTGCCGTCGATCTCGGCCTCATCGAGCGTACGCAAGCCCGACTTTGAGCTTTGGCGAATCACACCAGCTTGCCCATCGCAACGGCGGTATCCACCATCCGACAGGAAAATCCCCATTCGTTGTCATACCAGGACATCACCCGCACCAGCGTGCCGTCGAGCACCTTGGTCTGGTCCATTGCAAAAACCGATGAATGGGCATCGTGGTTGAAATCGGTGGAGACATTGGGAGCTTCGGTATAACCGAGAATGCCTTTGAGCTGCTGCTCGGACGCGCGCTTCACCGCGGCATTGATTTCGTCCTTCGAGGTTGCTCGCTTGGCGATGAACTTGAAGTCGATCACCGAAACATTCGGCGTCGGCACCCGGATGGCAACGCCGTCGAGCCTGCCGGCAAGCTCCGGCAGTACCGAGCCCACCGCTTTTGCGGCTCCGGTCGAGGTCGGGATTATGTTGATGGCCGCCGCGCGCGCGCGGTAGAGGTCCTTGTGCACCTGGTCGAGCGAGGGCTGGTCGTTGGTGTAGGAGTGCACCGTGGTCATGAAGCCCTTGTCGATCCCGACTGCGTCGTTGAGCACCTTGGCGACAGGCGCCAGACAGTTGGTGGTGCAGGAGGCGTTCGAAACGACCTTATGGTCCCTGCGCAGCTTGTCATGATTAACGCCATAGACGACCGTCAGATCGACCCCATCCGCCGGCGCCGAGATGATGACCCGACCGGCGCCCGCGGCGAGATGCGCGGCCGCCTTCTCCTTCGACGTAAAAATGCCGGTGCATTCCAGCGCGATCTCCACGCCGAGCTCTTTCCACGGCAGCAGCGCCGGATCCTTCACGGCCGTCACCTTGATCGGGCCATCACCCACGCTGATGGAGTCCGAAGACACCGTGACCTCGCCGGGAAAACGGCCGTGGACAGAATCGAAACGCAGCAGATGGGCATTGGTCTGCACCGGGGCGAGATCATTAATTCCGACCACTTCGATGTCGTTCCGATGCGTTTCGACGATCGCGCGCAAGATATTGCGCCCGATACGCCCGAACCCATTGATGGCGACACGAACTGACATTCCGTGCTCCTTCATTCCCTCGCATTTCCTCGGACCACCCACGGGTGACCGGGCTGGTACATAATCAATGCTTGCGCGGCGGGGTTCCGGCCTGCCGCTTGAGCCTCTCCAATGCTGCCTTGGCCACCGCCTCGGCGGTAATACCGAAATGACGGTAGAGGTCCTTGTAGGGAGCGCTGGCTCCAAAGCTCGCCATGCCGATGAAAGCGCCGTCAGTGCCGATGATCTCGTCCCAGCCCTGGCGTACGGCCGCTTCGACGGCAACATTGACCTTCGCCGCACCTGTCACCTCGTGGCGGATGGTGGTCCGCTGCTTGCGGAACAACTCGAAGCACGGAACCGACACAACGCGCGCGGAAACGCCCTGCTCACGCAGGTATTTGCGCGCTTCGACCGCGATGGAAACTTCCGACCCGGTTGCAAACAGGGATACGTCGGCGCGGCCCCTTTCCGCGGGGACGATCTCGTAGGCACCGGTGGCACAGCGGTTGGTCTCCTCGCGCGCGAGCCGCAGCTGCGGCACGTTCTGTCGCGTGAGCGCGAGAATGCTGGGGTTGCGCGAGCTCTCGAGCGCGAGCTGCCAGCACTCGGCGGTTTCCACCGCGTCGCAAGGGCGGAATACCAGCAGGTTGGGAATTGCACGCAAGGCCGCGAGATGCTCGACCGGTTGATGAGTGGGACCATCTTCGCCGAGCCCAATGGAATCGTGGGTCATGACGAAGATGACCCGCTTACCCATGAGTGCCGCAAGGCGAATGGCAGGCCTGCAATAATCGGAGAAAACGAGGAAGGTGCCGGAATAGGGAATGATCCCACCGTGCAGCGCCATCCCATTCATGGCTGCCGCCATGCCATGCTCGCGTACGCCATAATGAATAAAGCGGCCGCCGTAGTCAGAGGCCGAGAAAACGCTCATTCCCTTCGGCTTCGTATTGTTCGATCCAGTGAGGTCCGCCGAGCCCCCGAGCATTTCCGGCAACGCGGCCGTGATCGCTTCGAGGGCGTTTTCCGAGGCGCTGCGCGTTGCCCTGTCCTTTGGGTCGGCCGCGAGCCTTTCCTTTACAGCAAAGACTGCCGCAGCGAGCTTATCCCTGGGCACCTCGCCCCTCATGCGGCGCTCGAATTCGGCCCGCCGAGACGGGGGCAGGCCATTGAGACGCGCGGTCCACGCGAGCCGAGCGGGTTCACCCATGCGGCCCGCGCTGCGCCACATCTCACGAATATCAGTCGGGATCGCGAAGGGCGGGTCCGACCACTCGAGCTTGTCGCGGGCCCCCCTGATCTCGTCCGCGCCGAGCGGGGAGCCATGGCATTTCTCCGTGCCGGCTTTGCTCGGTGCGCCAAACCCGATGATAGTGCGGCAGGCGATCAGCGAAGGCCTCGTCGAGCTCTGAGCTTTCTGCATGGCACTTGCGATCGCTTCAGGATCGTGCCCGTCCACGCGCATTGCGCTCCAGCCGGCCGCCTCGAACCGGCTCACCTGATCGACCGAATCGGCGAGCGCGAGCGGCCCATCGATGGAGATGCGATTGTCGTCGAAAAGCACAATCAGCTTGTTGAGCTTGAGATGGCCGGCGAGCGCAAGCGCCTCCTGGCTCAGGCCCTCCAT
>DASXIG010000522.1:0-2545 GCA_036498105.1 Xanthobacteraceae bacterium
GCAATGCATCTGCTTGATCCAGACCCTTATTGCGATGAAGATGGATACGCGGGTCAAGCCCAGGGTCAAGCCCGCGCATGACGGAGGCCTGATGATGCGCCACGAGACGAAATCACGCCGTCAAGTCCTGCGCCAGGCGGGCGGTCTGGCCGCGTTTGCATCTCTGCCGCTCGCGCACGGTGCGTGCGCGCAGAGCAAAAGGAAGGTCACGGTTCGGCTGGATTGGGTCTACCAGGGCCCGAATGCCGGCTTCATGGTGGCGCAGGAAAAGGGCTTTTACGCAGAGGCCGGTCTCGATGTCGAGGTCGGGCCGGGCAAGGGATCCGGCAGCACCGCGCAGCTGGTCGCCAGCAAGGCGACGCAGTTCGGTTTTGCTGACGGCTATGTGGTCGGCAACGGCGTCTCGAAGGGCATGAACATCCGCGCGGTTGCCGGGCTTTATCGGCGCAATCCGACCGCCGTCATCGTGCTCGCGGCCTCCGATATCAAGACCCCGAAGGATCTGGAGGGCAAGACGATTGCCATTGCAACGGGCTCCACGCAGTTCCAGCAGTGGCCGGCCTTCGTGAAGGGGTGCGGGCTCGATGCCAGCAAGATACGGGTCACCAACATCGATCCCGCCGGCAGCCCGCCGGCCCTCATCACTGGCCAGGTCCCTGCGATCGCGGGCTACGCGTCGGGTCAGGTGCCCAGCGTGGAGGTGCGCGGGAATACCAAGACGCGCGTGTTCTGGTACGCCGACTGCGGCGTGACGTCGATCAGCAACTGCATCGTCGCTCACGACGATCTGATCAAGGAGGAACCGGAGCTTGTCCGTGCATTCGTTGCCGCCTCCCTGAAGGGATTTTTGTATGGGCGCAGTAACCTCGACGAGATGATTGCGATTGCCAGGAAATACTCACCGGCGATCGAGCCCGCCATCGCGCGGCGCGAGGCCGAGATGTCGTGGCAGACCTGGATCTCCCCGAACACGGCTGGCAAGCCCCTCGGTTGGATGTCCGACAAGGACTGGGAGGAGACGGTCGCGGTGCTCAAGCAGTACGGCGGCGTGACTACCCCGGTCGACCCGCAGCAACTCTACACCAATGAATTCGTCCCCAGCGGCAGCGAGTTCATCCCGCCGCCTCCGGCGCCGAACAAGACGTGATGTTGAGTGCAGGGCGGGTTAGCGAGCGAAGTCCGCAATACCGCGGTCTAAACAGCGAGGCTGCGTCTACTTCTGCCGCGGCACCGCTGCCCAGGCTTCGATCTCAACCAGCATCTCCTTGAGATCGATGCCGACGCCGCGCAGGAGCGTGGCAGGCCGCGGATGGGCGCGCAGATCGGGCTCGAACTCCTCGAAGAACCGATACATCTCGTCGCGCATGTCGAACACGTCTTCGCGCCGGGGCAGGTAATATCGGAACATGACGATGTGCTTGAGCGAGGCGCCCATCATCTCGAGCTTGTTCTTGATGTATTCGAGGCATTGGCGCGTCTGCTGCTTGACGTCATGCGACACGACTTTGCCTCGGCCTGCTCGTTCCTCCTCCGGCGTCCTGCACGGAGCATCCTCAAACGGATCGCGCCCCGTCTCCCCCGCAAGGAATAGAATGTCGACATCGCCCTTTGTTCTGAATCCGCCGCCCCAGTTCATCTTTTCCTTGTGATAGTGCGGCCACAGCGTGCCCCATTCGTATTCGACCTTGCCTTGCTTGGCGAGCTCAAGTGCCTTGGGATTGGTAGCCATGCGATCTCCGCTGTTGAAACTTGTTGAACTTGCATCGAAAGCTTCACACGCGTGTTCCGGGGGGTCAAGCCGAGCAGCCCAGAGCCGACCAGTCTACGGACAGGGTTATGACGACGAGGCGGATTGCCGAGCTGGGCGGACGCCACGCAAGATGCCGGCGAGAATATCGCGTAGCCTACCTTCCTGGTAACCTGCGCCCGAAACGAACCTTTGGGAGGAATTGCATGAGGCTTCGACGTCGAGAGTTTCTGCGTTCCGCAGCGGCCGCAATTGCCGTTTCGGCCGCTGCTCCGCCGGCGTGGCCCGAAACTTATCCCGCCCGGCCGATACACTGGATCGTTTCGTTCTCGGCCGGCGGACCGAACGACACTGTCGCGCGGCTTATAGGCCAATTCCTGTCGGAAAAGCTGGGCCAGCAAATCGTCGTCGAGAACAGGCTGGGCGCCGGCGGCAACATTGGAATGGGAGCCGTCCTCAGCTCTCCGCCCGACGGGTATACCATCGGATTTGCCGCTCCCAACAACGCCATCAACGCGACGCTGTACGAAAAGCTCCCTTTCGACTTTGTGCACGACAGCGCCTCGATCGGCGGGACAATGCTGCTCACCAATGTCATGGTGGTGCATCCGGACGTGCCCGCAAAGACGGTCGCGGAATTCATCTCTTATGCAAAAACCAATCCCGGCAGGATCAACATGGCGTCTTCAGGGATCGGCACCTCGGTCCACATGTCGGGCGAGCTGTTCAAGATGATGACCGGCATAAACATGCAGCATGTGCCCTATCGCGGCTCTGCGCCGGCCTTGCAGGATCTGC
>DASXIG010000523.1:0-2709 GCA_036498105.1 Xanthobacteraceae bacterium
CCATCCGTCGCTTCGTCACCGGCCATGACGCGGGCAAGATCGCCAAGGTGATCATGCAAGGGCCGGCGACCAACGCCAAGTACCCGAGCCCCGGCACCGTCTCGACCATGATCTGGTCGACCGATCGCACCCCGGCCGATATCTCGATCGGGGAGAACGTCGAGGATCTCGGTGCGCGCATCATCGGCACCGCCCCGCCGGCGAACGGGACCCGTTTTGCCATCATCGATTTTCCGCCCGGCAACACGCCACGCATGCACCGCACCGAGACCATCGATTACGTGATCGTGCTCGAAGGCGAGATCGAGATGGACATGGACGATTCCACGGTGAAGATGAAGGCCGGCGATGTCATGGTTCAGCGCGGCACCAATCACGCCTGGGCAAACCGCAGCAACAGGCGCGCGCGCGTGGCGTTCGTCCTGATCGACGCCGAGCCGCTGGGCATCGGTCACCCCGTCACCGGGGCGGCCAGCGCGCGCTGAGGGGAAGCATGAAGGTCCTGATCACGGGCGGCATGGGGGTGATGGGCGCCGAGACGAGCCGCAGGTTCGTCAACGAGGGCCATCGGCCGATCATCTTTGCACGCCATCGCGACGACTCGCTCGTGCGCGACATCCTCGATCAGGTCGATGTCGAGCTCGGCGATGTGCTCGATCTGCCGCGGCTCATGGACGTGATCAAGCGGCACAAGGTAACGCACATCGTGCATGCGGCGGCCTTCGTCGGGGCGGTCTCGCAGGCCAACCCCGCCTTGAGCGTGCAGGTCAACGTGATGGGAACGGTGAATGTGCTCGAGGCCGCGCGACTCTTTGAAGTGCAGCGAGTGGTGTATACCAGCGCCAAAGGCATCTACGGGCCGGTGCTGGGCGAGTACGGTTCCCCCACCTACAAGCTGATGGCCGAGGACTTGCCGAAGAATCCCAAGCGCATCTACGATTCCGCCAAGCTCATGGGCGAGCAGGTCGGGCTATACTATCAGGCCAATATGGGCGTGGACGTCGTGGTGCTGCGCTTTGCCAGCACTTATGGGCCCGGCAAGACTGCGCGCCACGGCAAGATGGGGGTAATGAGCCAGATTGTGGAGAATCCTGCGAACGGCCTGCCGTTCCATCTGGCGCAGGGCGGAGATGAGAAGGACGACTTCGTCTATAACAAGGACTCCGCCTACGGCATCTATCTCGCCACTATCGCCGAGCATCCGAAGAGCCGCGTCTACAACATCGGTACCGGCATCGGCGTGACGCTCAACGACTTCGCGCGCGTCATCCGCGAGCACCTGCCGCAGGCAAAGATCGAGATAGGGCCGGGGCTGAACTTTCTCGGCATGCCCTATCCCGCCTCTGGCATCTACGACATTTCGCGTGCGCGCGCGGAGCTGGGCTACGCCCCGCAGTATGACCTCGAGCGCGGCATCGCGGATTATCTGGACAGTCTGAAGCGGCTAAAGAGGTAGGGTGGGTTAGGCGCGCGCTCTCTCTTGCGCAGACTGCGTACACTTGCCTGTGTGCGTGCGCCGTAACCCACCGCACCGCGATGGTGGGTTACGCTGCAAAATCGGTTGCAGGCCGATTTTGCAGCTAAGCCACCCTACCCAATCCCGCTGAAACAGAGGCGAGCTGAGCCATGCGAAAAGTTCTGGAGCTGCCGCGGTTGTCCCGCGCTGAACGCGACCGGCGCTGGGCACTGGTGCGCGACCGCATGAAAGCGCGCGGTCTCGACGCCATCGTGCTGTGGGGCTGGCCCACCATGTGGGACTTCTACACCGCCAATGCGCGCTACCTCTGCCCTGTCGGCGGCAATGCAGAATTCAATGTTCTGGTCTTTCCCCTTTCGGGCGAGCCGACCTGCTTCGTGCAGATGCCGACCTTCCTCGATGGCTGGCGCAGCGCCCAGGACTGGGTCGGCGACATCAGGGCGCGGAGCGGGACCTGGGCCGACACTGTGGCAAGCCGCATCAACGAGCTCGAGCTTGGCAACGGCAATGTCGGAATGGATGGGCTCGCTGGGCCGCTCGATCCGGACGGCTGGATCCCCCACAGCGTCTATACGCGACTGAAGGAATTGCTGCCGGAGGCGCGCCTCGTCGATATCGGAGACATGCTGGAGCAGGTGCGTGCGATAAAAAGCGCCGAGGAGATCGAGGTGTTGGGGCGTGCGGCAGGGCTTGGCGACCTCATGCTGCAAGCGTGCCGGGACATCGCACGGCCCGGTGTCAAGGAATGCGAAGTCTACGCGCGGATGGTCGAGACCATGCTGGCAAACGGCGGCGAGGAGCCCACGCTGTTTCTATGGGCCTGCGACCCCCATCCCTATCCCCATCCATTCCGGCTGCCGACCGTGCGCGCGCTGGAGCCGGGGGATGTCATCATCTGCGAAATTCATCCGAAATACGGCGGCTATTTCACTCACGTGGAGCGCACATTCTGCCTGGGGGAGCCCGACGCGAAACAGCGCGAGATCTATGCGGGCTGCGTTGCCGCATACCAGCGCGGACTCGAGCTGTTCGGTCCGGGACGCAGAATCTCGGACGCAATGGAAGAGGTCCGCGGCGAAATTGCGGGGCGCGGTCTGGCGATCTGCGAGACCGGCATTCACGGCCATGGCCTCGCTTCGCTGGAATATCCGCGTTACCGCCATCACGCCATCAAGGCGGACCAGGGCGCTCTGAAAGCCATCGGCGACGAGTTCAGGCCGGGCATGGTGTTC
>DASXIG010000524.1:0-2646 GCA_036498105.1 Xanthobacteraceae bacterium
AGCTCATTGCCGGCGTAGGCCACGGTACCATCCTCGGCGGCTTTAACCGGCGTGTTCTCCGGAACCGCGATATTGATTCCGTCATTCTGTTGTCCGTTGGTCATCGGTCCGTAGGCCATAACGACCCGCCCATTCGCAGGCCAACGGAACTTGGGCAGAGAAGACGTCTCATCCGCGCCCTTCGCGGCTTCAGATCCCGCCCGGGTTGGTGCGCTCGCAGGCGTGATCATGCTCGCGCTGGCGACAGGCTCGCTTGTTTGCGGCAAGCTTGGCGTGGGGCCCGCGTCGGCTACCGTGACCGGAGCAGCTTTCGCGGCGGAAGATCGCACGCCAGGAATGATGAGGCGATCGCCCACGTTGAGCCGGCCGGTGATTGCGATGTTGTTTGCTTTTGCAATATCGGTAATCGATTTCCGATAATGTCGGGAAATCTTGCTCAAGGTCTCCCCAGGCGCCACAACGTGCACTGCCGCATTGCCGGCCGGGGTAGCCGCAGCTGCGGGTACGGTTTTCGGAGGCGATGCCGCGGTGCGGCTCACTTGCGGCGGCATCCGGTTCGCCTGATTGTAGCGTGGAATGACCAGCTCCTGGCCGGCATAGATATTCGCCGGTGCCGTGAGGTTGTTTGCTTGCATGATGGCGGAAGCCGGCACGCCATATCGGCGAGCTAGCGTGTCAATGGTGTCGCCGGCCTCGACCGTGATCGCAGTACCGCCGTCCCGGGTCCAGTGGCCGCTCGCAGCCGAATTGGCAACGGCACCCGTCGTTTCTTGCACGGGTGGAGCGGCTGCTGGCGCGGGACTTGAATTGGGCACATAGGAGGCCATTCCCCTGCCCCCACCGGCAACACCCGAGCTTGTAGCTGCATAAGGGGGAACCTGTCCCGACTGTGGAGGAAGTGGCCGGCTCTCCACCCGATGCGCCGGGGCTGCCTGCCCCCCCTGGATCGAGCCAGTCGCCTCGGGGCCGCTCTTGCTGGAAAATGGATTATCGCTGAAGCGTGAGGACTCCCCGCTGCAGCCCGCGACCGCAACGGCGAATGCCAACGCGGTGGCGCGGGACGAAACAAGACGCAGCCCCGGTGTAATGCAGGCCATCGACACACACTCATACGCAGTACAGGGGATTGAATTAACAGCTTGAAGGTAAATAAGACTTTAAGTAAATGCGGTATTTTGGCCACACCTCTCCTGCAATCACATTGCAGTTTAGAGCTCGCGCGCTTGCCCGGGCAGCAGCGGGACGAACCGAACCGCAATCAAGGCTTCCCGCTCGATGCCCGTTGGCGTCTTCGTGAGCTTCACAAGCTGTTGCGAACCGCCGTGTGGTCCGAGCGGCAGTACCATGGCGCCGCCATCCGCAAGCTGCGCAACCAGCGCGTCCGGAATGCTCTCGGCCGCCGCCGTCACCATGATGCGGTCGTACGGAGCTTTGTCGGGCGCACCTTGCAGGCCATCACCCACTCGCACCTCGACGTTGTCGTACCCAAGTGTCGCCAGCCGAATGCGAGCGTTTTCCGCGAGCGTCCGGTAGCGCTCGATGGTGATCACTTCGCGCGCGAGCCGCGAAAGAATAGCAGCCTGATAGCCCGAGCCGGTGCCCACCTCCAGCACCCGATGCTGCGGCTCAACCTTCAACTGCTCGGTCATGTATGCGACGACATAAGGCTGGCTGATCGTTTGTCCGCAGGCGATCGGTAGCGCCTGGTCGGCATAGGCCCGGTCGCTGAACTCGTTTTCCACAAAATGCTCTCGCGGCACCTGATCCAGTGCGCGCAGCAAAGCCGCGTCGGCGATCCCGCGTCTGCGCATGCAGAGCAGGAAGCTCATGCGGCCAACGCTGTCGTCGCTGGGCGGTGGTTTCGCCATTCCCTGATGCCCGCTTGCGGCTACCTCTGCAGGAACTTCAATCGGCGGCACTACAGTAGCTTCGCTGCCAGAGCTTAGCTCAAATGGGCCCCCAAATTCGATATGCATCTCGTCCAAGGGAGTGATAGGGTACGTAAAGTGAGCTCAGCATCCCGTTCGCAGCCGGCTGACGTGAGGGCAAAACGCATCCTCGTCGTAGAGGACGAGTTGATGATTCGCATGCTGCTCGAGGATATGCTCGCGGAACTCGGCTGTACGATCGCCGCGCAAGCGGGGCGTGTTCATGATGCGTTGGAAGCCGTCCACAATGCCGAGTTCGACCTTGCGATCCTGGACGTGAATCTCGGTGGCGAGCCCGTCTCTCCGGTGGCAGACGCCCTCGCCGCGCGCGGAACCCCGTTCGTCTTTGCCACCGGCTACGGCGAGCCGGCATTGCCCCCATCCCACCGTGCGCGACCCACGCTGAAGAAGCCATTTCAGTTGGATAGCCTCAAGCGGACGCTCGAGACCGCGCTGGAAAACATGAGGCTGTAGCCAGTTACCCGTTATCACGATCCGAAGGATGCAAGGCACTGCATGCCTTCTCGTGCGGCTCCTGTACCGGCATTTGATCGAATAATCCCGCCAATCGGGTCATGAAGGGATCATCGGTCATGTCGAGCCGCAGGGGGGTCACTGCTATGCGATTGGCCGCGAGCGCGGAGATATCGCTTCCATCCGGCGGGGGCATTGCGCGCCCACGCACGTAAGCGATCCAGTAATAAGCGTTACCGCGGCC
>DASXIG010000525.1:0-5685 GCA_036498105.1 Xanthobacteraceae bacterium
TCTGCATCCCAGGCTCGGCTTCACCTTTATCGCGCCGGAAGGATTCAGGCTCGACAACACGGCGCAGGCGGTCCTCGGGGTGCGCGAAGGAGGTGGCCAAGCCTTGCGCATGGACGTCGTGCGCGTGCCCGCAGATCAGACGCTCGTCGGTTATCTCAATTCCGGCTGGATCGAGAACATCGATCCGAAGACCGTGGAAGAGAACACGATCAACGGGCTGCCGGCCGCCACCGCCACCGCCAAAGGCGACCAATGGGTGTTTCGGCTTTACGTCGTGCGGTTCGGCAGCGAGGTCTATCGTTTCATCTTTGCAGGCAAGCGCATGAGCGCGGAGGTCGATCACGCCTTTCGCGAAGCGGTCGGCAGCTTTCGCCGCATGACGATGGCCGAGATGGACGGGGCGAAGCCGCTGCACATCAAGGTCCTCACGGTCCAGCCCGGAGATACGGTGGAGCACCTTGCGGCCCGCATGGCCACTCCCGATCGCAACGCGGAGCGATTCCGGATCCTCAATGGGCTCGCCGCCAGCGACCATCTGAAAGCCGGCGACCGGGTGAAGCTCGTGGTGGAATAATCTGCGTCGAAGCGCGCTGATAATTCGGTACGCGTTTCGTATGGTGGGTTAGCCGCAAAGTCGGCTGCTTGCTGCCGACTTTGCGGCGTAACCCACCGATAACCCGCCCTGCACTTTGGCCGCCATGTCCACGTACCGCCTCGACAAGCTCCTGCGGCCGGCGTCCGTGGCCGTGATCGGCGCAAGCCCGCGCGCGACATCGCCCGGACATGCGGTCCTGAGAAATCTCAGCGCTGCGGCATTCCCGGGTGCGATTTCGCTCGTGAACCCGCACTATGACAACATCGCCGGCGTTCCCGCGGTGAAATCGTTTTACGATCTGCCGCACGTTCCCGAGTTGGTCGTCATTACTGCTCCGCCTCCCGCCGTGCCTGCCCTGGTAATCGCGGCAGGCGAAGCGGGCAGTTCCGCGGCCATCATCATCACCGCCGGGCTGGGGCATGGACGCGGCTCTCTCGCGGAAGCCTGCGAGCAGTCGGCGCGCGCGACCGGGCTGCGGCTGATCGGACCCAATTGTCTCGGCATCGTGGCGCCCTACGTCAAGCTCAACGCCAGCTTTGCCGCCAGCATGCCGCGCAGCGGCGATCTGGCGCTGCTCTCGCAATCTGGCGCGATCGCCACCGGATTGATCGAATGGGCCGCGGCCAGGGGAATCGGTTTTTCCGCAGTGGTCTCGCTCGGCGACCAGATCGACGTGGACCTCGGCGATCTTCTCGACTTTTTCGCGCTCGATCAACATACGCGCGCCATTCTGCTCTACATCGAATCGGTCAAAGATGCGCGCAAGTTCATGTCGGCGGCGCGCGCGGCGGCCCGAACGAAGCCGGTCGTGGTCGTCAAGTCTGGCCGGCATGCGCAAGGGGCCAAGGCGGCGCAGACCCATACCGGAGCCCTCGCGGGAGCCGACTCCGTCTATGACGCCGCGTTTCGGCGCGCCGGCCTCCTCCGCGTGCTCGATCTCGATGAGCTGTTCGCCGCCGCCGAGACTCTCGGCAGGCTGCGGCCCTTTGCGGGCAAACGGCTGGCGATCCTGAGCAATGGTGGCGGGATCGGGGTGCTTGCCGTCGACGAGCTCACCGATCTCGGCGGAACGCTGGCCCAAATTTCAGCTGACACCATGCAGCGCCTCGATGCTGTCTTGCCGCCGATCTGGTCAAGAGCAAACCCGGTCGATATTGCAGGCGATGCAGATGGCGCGCGCTATGCCGCCGCGTTCGAGGCCCTGCTCGCCGATTCCGGCAGCGACGCCATCCTCGTCATGAATGTGCCGACTGCGCTTGCTTCGGCGGCTGATGCGGCGGAGGCGATCGTTGCGTGCGCGCAACAGGAGCGCGCTCGCGCTCTCCCGCCCAAGCCGATTCTGGCGGTGTGGATTGGCGGTTCCTGTCAAGCATCGGATGCGTTCGAGCGCGCAGGCATTCCCGACTATGCCACCGAAGCCGATGCGGTGCGCGGGTTCATGCATCTCGTGCGCTATCGCGAAGCAATCGACACGCTGATGGCGATGCCGCCGAGCATGCCGGAGGATTTTTCTCCCGATGTTGCCGCTGCCCGTCGGGTCGTCGAGCAAGTGATCGCGGACGGCCGGACGTGGCTCGATCCCATGGAGATCACGCGCCTTCTCGCGGCCTATTCCATTCCCATTGCTCCCGTGCTGCTGGCGCATGATGCCGATGAGGCTGCCGTGCTTGCGGCTCCGCTGCTCGAGCAGGGGTTGGGAGTGGTCGCGAAAATTTTGTCTCCCGACATCATTCACAAATCGGAAGTCGGAGGCGTGCGGCTCAACCTGACCAGTGAAGGCGCGGTGCGCGCGGCCGTGGCCGACATCCTCGCACGCGCGCGGGTAGCCAAGCCGGATGCGCGGCTCACCGGGGTCACCATCCATCCCATGATCGTGCGCCCGAAAGCACGTGACCTCATTGCAGGGCTCACCGATGACCCGACATTCGGGCCGGTGATCGTCTTCGGCCGCGGCGGGACGGCCGTGGAAGTGGTCAATGACAAGGCATTGGCGCTGCCGCCGCTCGATCTCAACATGGCGCGCGCGCTCATCGCCCGCACCCGCATATCCCGGCAGCTCAAGGGATATCGCAATGTGCCGCCCGCCGACGAGGGTGCTGTCGCTCTCGTCATCGTGAAGGTAGCGCAGCTCGCCGCCGATGTGCCCGAGGTCCGGGAGCTCGATCTCAACCCGTTGCTCGCCGATGAAAACGAGGTGATCGCCGTCGATGCGCGCGTTGCCGTCGCGCCCGTCGACCAGACCGTCCGCGGCCTGCGCGGGCATCCGCGCTTCGCCATCCGGCCCTACCCGAAGGAATGGGAACGGCGCCTCGCGCTGCGCGACGGCACGCAGCTCTTGCTGCGGCCCATTCGGCCGGAAGACGAGGCGCTCTATGGAACGTTTTTTGCTCATGTGACGCAGGAGGATTTGCGCCTGCGTTTCTTTGCGCCGGTAAAGATGTTCAGCCACGGCTTGATCGCCCGCTTCACCCAGATCGACTATGCGAGAGCCATGGCGTTTGTCGCTATCGCGCAGGCAACCGGCGAGCTGTGGGGCGTGGTGCGCCTGCACTCCGACGCCAATTACGAGAGCGGCGAATATGCGATACTGCTGCGCTCCGATCTCAAAGGGCGCGGGCTGGGCTGGTTGCTGATGCAGCTCATGATCGAGTACGCGCGCACAGAGGGTCTCAAGCGCATCGAAGGCCAGGTGCTCGCCGAGAACAGGACCATGCTGGCGATGTGCCGCGAGCTTGGATTCGAGATCGCAGCTGATCCTCAGGAACCCGTGACTTGCCGGGTGAAGCTCGCGCTGTGACAGGGAGTGAGTTCAGATTCTGTCAATTTTAGCGAGCTCGATCACGCGCTTCCATTTCGCGATCTCGTTCTTGACGTAAGCGGAAAAATCGGCCGACGAATCGCCTTCCGGGACGACTCCCAGGTCCTGGAGCCGCGATTGGACTTCGGCGATCCGTACGATCGCCGAGATTTCCGTTTGCAGCAGCTGCACAACCGGCTTCGGAGTTCCGGCTGGAACAAATACGCCGGTCATGGTTTCGGCTTCCTGGTCTTTGATGCCGAGCTCATCGAGGGTGGGGACATCGGGGAGCGTTTCCAGATGCTTTTTTGTCGTGATGGCAAGCGCGCGAATCTTGCCCTGCTTGATCAAGGCAACCGAATTGCCGATCGCGGCGCATGCAATCGGCGTAAAACCCCCGAGCACCGACTGGATCATGGGGCCGCCGCCGGCGAACGGCACCGTCACGAAGCTGACCCCGAGGCTCTGCTTGAGCATCTCGATCGATAACGACGGTGTCGTGCCGTTCCCCGGCGAAGCTACGCTGTACTTGCCCGGGTTGGCATGCATGAGATCGATCAGCTCCTTCATCGTCTTGGCTGGGAACGCATCATTGACCAGCCAGGAGTTCGGTGAGGCTCCCGCCTTGGTGACCGCGACGAAGTCCTTCTCCACGTCGAACGGAACCTGTTTGTACAGGCTTGGATTCACCACGATGCTCGATGACGCGAACAGAATGGTGTAGCCATCAGGAGTTGCGTGCGCAGCGTTTGCCATGCCGATGTTCCCGCCGGCGCCGCCGATGTTTTCCACGTAGAACTGCTGTCCGAGCCGCTCCGAGAGCCTCTGTGCGATCACGCGCGTGGCGATGTCGGTCACGCCACCGGCCGGGAACGGCACGATGACCTTCACGGCGCGATCGGGATAGCCTGCCGCAAGCGACGCAGAAGTCAAGGCGATGGAAAACGCGGCCTGCAGCGCAATCGACCAGATGACAGCCGCACCGCCGAGCGCAGTCATGCGCTTTCGCCGCGCAATCCAAGCTCGCATGGGTCTCTCCCGGGAAAAATGCTAATCCCACTATATCGCCTATGGGATGCGAATGGATGAAGTCATGCCTGTGATCTCAGGTTTCGGCGCGCTTGCGGGACTGCCTTGGGAGCGGATTAATGATAAAATCGAGCGCCGCGTCCTTGCGGGCGATCGTGGAATGATCGTGTGGTGGAGGATCAAGGCAGGGGCGCATGCGGCTGCGCATCGGCACGCGCACGAACAGATCGTCTGGATGCTCAAGGGCAAGATGGACTTCCGCATCGGGAGCGAGCAGCGGTCGATGATTGCAGGCGACGTCGCAGTTATTCCCGGCGAGACCGAGCACGAAGGTTTCTTCCCCGAGGACACCGAGGTCGTGGACGTATTCGCACCTCCGCGCGAGGATTTTCTCGGCGGGGGTACGCCGCCTTATATGCGTGCGCCGTAATCGGCCCGAAAGCGTTCACCGCTCCACGTCGTTGTCGGACAGGACGCGCAATGCTGCTCCCTCCATGTCATCGTATTGGTTGAGCGTACGCCAACGGCCGAGGTGTGTGCAGGCCAAGCCCTGTGCCTTTTCTGCAACCATCCAACCCATTATTCAGTGATAATTAGAGGCGTTCCCTCAGTTCATACAGATCATGTCTTTGCGAACTCAATACGTCCTGCCGTTGGCGCTGGCAGCGCTTGCTCTATCGACGTTGTCCACGCTTGCCGACAATGATAATGGCGACGTCGCCAAGACCGCGCACGCGGTGAACGACGAGATCCAGGTTTACAATGCCGAGATTGCCAAAGTCGGGCAGTGGACCCTGCAACAGCATCTCAACTACGCCATCCGCGGCCTCAAGGACCCGGACTTCGAGGGCGGGATCGTTCCCAACCACGCGCTCAACGGCACGCCGGAATTGGCTTACGGAGTTACCCAGTGGTGGGAGATCGGCTTCTACGCGCCGTTCGCGGTCGATCAGGCTGGCGAGTTCTCCTCAAATGCCGGCAAGATTCGCAGCCTGTTCGTAACACCCAATGCCGCCAAGCGCGAATTCTTCTATGGCGTGAACTTCGAGCTCAGCTACGCCACGCCGCGTTTCTCGGAAACCAAATGGAACATGGAGATCAGGCCGATTGTCGGCTTCCGCAAGAACAATATCGAGTTCATCATCAATCCCATTGTGGACATCGGATTTGGCGTCAACGGCGAAGCCACATTCGCGCCGGCTGCACGCTTGGCGCGCAATTTCGGCGAGAATTTTGCGCTCGGTTTCGAGTATTACACCGGTCT
>DASXIG010000526.1:0-1624 GCA_036498105.1 Xanthobacteraceae bacterium
ATCGCCGGCGGGTTCAAGGCCGCGGTTCCGGGCACGCTCCTGTTCATGGCCGACGGATGGATTGCAGCGGGCTACGTGTTCGTGTGGCAGATCGGATTGTTTCTTTCGCTCGGCGAAAATCTGCTCGCCTATGGCGGAGCGCTCGCCATCGCATCGCTGGTCGGGGCGATCAGCGGTTTGATCCTGGGCCGGCATATCGACGCCGGTCACGGCAGAAGCGCAGTCTGGTATGCGTTTGGGACTATTTCCCTCATCATCGTGCTGCGCGCCCTTGCGACCGGGAACGCCATGGCGGCGGTGATGGCGAACGCCTTGGGATCGCTTGGCGGCTGTCTCTACATTCCAACGCTGATGACGGCCGTCTACACGCAGGCCAAAAGCTCTCCCTGCACATTGCGATTCCACGTGCTCGCCGAAGCGGGCTGGGACATCGGCGGAGCCAGCGGCCTTCTCACGGCCGCATCGTTGCTCGCGCTCGGCGCGCCGCTATGGGCGGGCGTTCTTCTGTCGCTGGCCGGGGTTGCGGCAGCCGCCGTGATGCTGCGCCGCTACTACGCCGGCAGGCCAGCGGCCGCCCTCGCGATTGCCAGGCCTTAATTTTATCGCGGGCGCGCGCGCTCGTTACGGACGCGCCATCTGGCAGGCCGGATTGTAGGCCCAGTTGCGGTCAAGCCCGACCACGCACCATTCCACGCCCCAGGTGGCGCCGACCATCCCGGCATCCTCGGCGATGGAGTAATGGATCACGTGCTTGCGGCCATCGGAAATCTCGACCAGCCCGCTGCAGTACCGGCGCGGGATCGCATTCGCCGCCCAGGGGCGGAATGCCGTCTCCCGCACCTTCTCGAACGCGACGATCCGCAGGTCCGTATTCCAGAACGTATTTTCCTTGTTGTTGAAATGGACCGAGATCTTGACCAGGGCGTCGGGAAAATCGCAGGGCGGCAACACGCCGTCATAGCGCGGACCGGAGAGATAGAAGAGCTCCTCGAGCCAGCTCGCGGCATTGGCCGAGCCCGCACTCAGCGACGCCATCGCCATTGCGAGCATCACGGTAAGCGCTGGAAACGCCACGCTGCGCCTGAACACGACGATCTCTCCCTCGCGAAGCCTCCCTTTCAGGAAGCCTTGCGACCGTGACTGTCGAGCAGGGCCAAATCAAGATGGCGTTGGCGGGCGCGGTACAAGAAAGCGCGTGCTGTGGCGCCCAGGCCACGCAGCTAGTGCCGCCGATTTGAATTTCCTACAGTGGTAGCCGCGAGCTCGTAAAGGAAATTCAAATCGAAAAGCGGCACTAGAATCATAGATTTGCTAGTGCCCCTTTGCTTCCGAAGTTCGTGTCAGAGGGTGCCGCAACGAATCACGAACTTCGGAAGCGGGGCACTAACCGATGCGCCCCGGCAACACTTGCCGACATTCGTCAGCAGCCCGCTTTCGCCGGCAAACCAACGCCTTTAGGGTTGCCGGGGGTTTGCGGAGTGGTAGCGATGCGCGTGCTGCGTTCGATGCTTGTCGTCCTGCTTGTCGTCTTGGCGATGGGAGCCGGCAGCGCGCAGGCGCAGGTTTATCACGGCAACGATACCGGCGGGATCATCCCCTGGTCCTGCGAGAACGAGGCCGCGGC